>DKGO01000131.1 GCA_002453315.1 Caryophanales bacterium UBA6768
TTAGGCTTGGGCCTGAATTTTTTAATCAATGATGAGGAATATATGATTCCGATGGTAGTAGAAGAAGCATCAATTGTAGCCTCCGCTAGTTATATGGCAAAAATCGTTCGTGAAGCCGGTGGTTTCAAAACGACTGCGACAGAACGGGTAATGATCGGGCAAATTCAAGTTGTCGGTTGCCATAATTTTGCTGATGCAAAGGCAAAAATTTTAGAAGAAAAAGAGATGCTTATTCGTGCGGCAAATGATGCCTATCCAAGTCTCATTTCACGTGGTGGAGGGACGGTTGATTTAGATGCACGGATTATTAATGAGGGATCATCTAAATATAGTCAAATGCTTATTATCCACCTGTATGTTGATACATGTGATGCCATGGGAGCCAATATCATAAATACGATGGCAGAATCGTTAGCTCCTGTCGTTGAACATTTAACTTCCGGTAAAGTTTATTTGCGCATCTTATCCAATTTAGCTGATCGGAGTTTAGCAAAAGCAACATGTAAAATACCGGAACATTTATTAGCTTCACCAGGTTTTTCCGGCGATGAGGTTGTTGATGGGATTATTTATGCCTATCAATTTGCAGCTACAGACCCATATCGAGCGGTTACCCATAATAAAGGAATCATGAATGGAATTGATCCCGTCATTATTGCGACAGGGAACGATTGGCGAGCTACGGAAGCGGGAGCTCACGCCTATGCAGCACGGGATGGTCAATATCGTTCCATGACCACCTGGTCAAAAGATGAGGATGGCAATTTAATCGGAGAATTAGAATTGCCGATGTCATTAGGTATCGTTGGAGGTGCCAGCCGTGTTCACCCAATGGCAAAGCTCTCCCAAAAAATATTAGGCATCACATCCGCGAAGGAATTAGCGCAAGTTGTCGTTTCCGTTGGTCTAGCACAAAATCTTGGAGCATTAAAGGCACTTGCAACCGACGGAATTCAAAAAGGCCATATGGCCTTACATTCGCGATCAGTAGCAGTAGCGGCTGGTGCGACAGGTAATTTAATCGATAAAATTGCCACAAGATTAGTCGAAGATAGAAATATTCGCGTAGGATACGCTAAAACTTTATTAAGAGAGTATGTCAAATGAATATGGAAAAAGTAACAATCCCAGAAAAAATTGCTACAGGCGTAGCACATAGTAAATTAATTTTAGTTGGGGAACATGCGGTTGTTCATGGGCAACCAGCAATTGCCATTCCCTTCCCTTTAATTCGAGCAGAATCCTACATTGAACATGTAATAGGAAAGGTTTACCTTGATAGCTCGCTTTATAAGGGGCCTATTGATCATGCGCCAAAATCATTGATCGGGATTGTGAACACGATTCAACAGACGTTAAAACTACTAAAAATACCTTATAAAGATTTGTTAATCCGGGTCAAATCATCTATCCCCCCGGGAAAAGGATTGGGGTCTAGTGCTTCTGTTGCGATTTCGATTATTAAGGCACTTTTTTCCTATGTGAACAAATCATATACTGATGAACAATTGCTTTCTCTAGCAAATATTTCAGAAAAATACGCTCACGGAGCCCCAAGTGGAATTGACCCGTTAACCATTACGTCATCAAGTCCAATATGGTATAAAAAAGATGACCCGATTGATTACATTATTCCAAAAGGTGATTTTCATTTTGTTGTCGCTGATTCTGGTGAAATGGCGGATACAAAGACAGCTGTTAGTAATGTGAAAAATTACTTAGAACAATTTCCTGAAAAGGCAAGTAGCAAAATGGAACGACTTGGTCGGATTACGTACGAAGCAAGGGACGCATTGGAAAAAGCAAGTAAGCAAATGCTAGGTTCTATATTAAATGAGGCACAAAGAAACTTAGAGTCTATTGGCGTCAGTAATTTAAGGCTAAATAAATTAATTGACTTTGTTCGTCGGGAAGGTGCCCTAGGTGCAAAGTTAACAGGTGGGGGTAATGGGGGATGCATTATTGCACTCGCCAAAAACGAAATCCACTCCCGACAATTATCGGAGAAATTAAAACAATATGGGGCAGAGCAAGTGTGGCCATTTATATTACGGCATGAAAATATGAATGAATCGAAATCGGTGTAAAGCCGATTTCTTCTATATTACAGAGAAAAATTTGAAAAAGGGGTATATCGATGCAAGCAACGGCAAAAGCACATACGAATATCGCATTAATTAAATATTGGGGAAAACGAAATGAGCAATTAATTTTACCGACGAATAATAGTTTATCGATAACGTTGGACGGATTTTACACTGAAACAACCGTTCATTTTAAGGAAGCGTTAACGGAAGATGTATTTAAATTAAATGATGAAGTTATTTCAGGTATTCCTTATGATCAAGTGACGACATATTTAGATTTGTTCCGTGATTACATACAAAAGCCCAACCTATTTGCTGAAGTAATTTCAACGAACCATGTGCCAACAGCTGCTGGTTTTGCCTCATCAGCATCAGGCTTTGCAGCATTAGCGGCAGCGACAGCGAAGGCATTACAATTACGTTTAACCGATAAGGAACTTTCACGTTTTATGAGAAGGGGGTCAGGCTCGGCTTGTCGCTCAGTTTACGGTGGCTTCGTTGAATGGGAAAAAGGAGCAAAAGGGGACGGCTCTGATTCCTTTGCTGTTCAAATAGCCCCCCAAGATCATTGGGATTTACGAGTCGCCGCTGTCGTTCTTGATGCGAAGGAAAAAAGTGTCTCAAGTCGAGTGGGAATGAAACGGACGGTTGACACGTCGATTTTTTATGATGCATGGTTGGAAAATGTTAACGATGATTTAAAGGAAATTAAGGCCGGAATTCAAGCATGTGATTTTGAGAAGGTCGGTGAGATTGCTGAGGCGAATTGTTTGAAAATGCATGCGACGACATTAGGCGCAACACCACCATTTACTTATTGGCAAAATGTCACGATGGATGTCATGCAAACGATTTGGCAATTACGGGAAAAAGGCATTTTGGCTTATTTTACGATTGATGCTGGTCCGAATGTGAAAGTGTTATATGAGCCGGAAAATGATGCAACGGTAATGGCAGCATTACGGGACATTGATGGGGTCTCGGATGTCATTGTCAGTAAAGTAGGGGCAGGAATTTCATACGTATAATTGTCTAGGGTTATATGTTTAGAGGTGTTTGATAATGGGTCAATGGTTAAAGTTAAAATTTAAAAGCTGTTCGACGTGAAGTAAGGAAAAGGTGTTTGATAATGGGTCAACGGTTAAAAGTTAAAGTGCCTGGGAAATTAATGGTCGCAGGTGAATATGCTGTCCTTGAACCGAATCAACCGCTTATCGTGATGGCGGTTAATCGGTTTGTTTATTGTACCATTGAATCGCAAACTGAGGGTTCCCTACACTTGGTAGATTTAGGACTGGACCATGTAAAATGGGAATTTCATGATTGGGAAATTTTTCTCAACAATGAAGACCCTCGTTTAAATTTTATTAAAAATGCGTTACAATTATCATTACAATTTTTACAAGAAAAGGATCGGGACTTTTCTGTATTTTCATTAACTGTCCGTAGCGAATTAGATGATGCTTCAGGTAAAAAGTATGGATTAGGTTCGAGTGCTGCAGTTGTTACTGCTGTTATTTCAAGTGTGCTGAAATTGTTTAATAAGGGTGTATCAAAAGAAGTTATTTTTAAATTAGCAGCCATGGCACATACAGTGACACAACAAAGTGGGTCTGGGGCTGATATTGCAGCATCGACATTTGGTGGCATGATGAAGTATACATCTTTTCAAGCGGAATGGTTGTTAAAAGAGATGGCTGAAATTCAATCAGTCAAAACAATTGTCGAAAAAAAATGGCCATATTATTCCAACCAATCATTACAGCTACCGAAAGAGGTTAAGCTGTTTGTTGGATGGACGGGTAAGCCAGCATCAACGACGAATTTGGTGAAAGAAGTGCGACAGTTAAAGGAAACAAATCTGACTGCTTATGATCAGTTTTTACATAAAAGTCGAACTGCGGTGGAACTAATAGTTAAAGGGATGATGGAAGGTGATAGCCAATTATTTTTTGAAGGAATAACGGGGAATCGGCATGCATTGGCTGAACTAGGTAAAATTGCGAATGTATCGATTGAAACGGAAAAACTTCATCAATTAAGTATCGTGGCTGAACAACTTGGTGGTGCAGGCAAGTTGTCTGGTGCAGGTGGTGGTGATTGTGGACTTGCATTTATTCCGCAAAATGCCTCTGAAAGTGCATTGTACTCGCAATGGATGGCGGCAGGAATAGCCCTACTCCCCATCACAATATACATACATGGAGTAGAAGAAATAAATGCATAAATATTCACTTTTTTGTCGAGTTGAGTCATCTCCTATAATTTTGTAAAATGGGATTACGATGGGGGAGATATAGATGCCGAAAAAAGTTTCAATAATTGGAGCACCACTAGATTTAGGACAAGCACGTCGTGGGGTCGATATGGGACCAAGTGCAATTCGTTATGCAGGCTTAATTGATCGATTAAAAAAATTGCCGTTTCAAATTGATGATTTAGGGGATGTCGAAATTCCACAGAGGGCACATCAAAAAAACGGGGATCATCCAACATTACGAAATCTTGAAGCAGTTGTAAAAGCAAATGAAAATTTAGCTCAAGCTGTTAGTGATCAAGTAGGGAAAGGGAATTTCCCTTTAGTGTTAGGAGGAGACCATAGCATCGCCATTGGCACTGTTGCTGGTGTAGCAAAGCATTATGAAAATTTAGGAGTCATTTGGTATGACGCCCATGGTGATTTGAATACTGATGAAACGACACCTTCAGGAAACATACATGGCATGCCCTTAGCAGCAAGCCTGGGACTTGGCAATCCGCAATTAACGGATATATTGTATCATGGGCAAAAGGTAAAGCCGGAAAATGTTGTTCTCATCGGAATTAGGGAACTAGACGAGGCGGAAAAAGACTTTATAAAAAAATTAAACATTAGAACGTACACGATGCATGAAGTGGATCGTTTAGGAATGGCAAAAGTAGTCGAAGAGACGATAGAATATTTAAAGGAAAGAACAGATGGGGTGCATTTAAGTTTTGACTTAGATGGGATAGATCCTACTGAGGCACCGGGGGTTGGCACGCCAGTCATTGGTGGGGCAACATACCGGGAAAGTCATTTAGCGCTTGAAATGTTAGCTGAGTCCGGATTAATTACGTCAGCCGAATTCGTGGAAGTGAATCCGATGCTTGATAAGCGTAATAAAACAGTCACATTAACAGTGGCTTTAATTGCCTCTTTACTTGGGGAAAAATTGTTATAGTAATTTAGTTTGAAAAAATGCTGGTAGAAAGTAAATCTAATTGAATAGAATTTATTCGAAAAGATTCCTGAAGTCTGTCACAATAAGGTGGCAGATTTTTGTTTGGAAAAAAGGGTAGGGCGAAAATGGCGAATGGCTGTAGGAAATAGGTTACTCATCGTTTAAGGAAACTAGTGCTAATCTGGTCAAGGATCTTCTTAACCCGGTCGTTTGATGGGTTCCATCTTAATCATCAGGTCAAGGCTTTTCTTTGGGGAATTATTAGTAGTTTTAATATTAGAAAAGTAGCATAAAATCCACCCCTAAATAATTAGAAACTTATCCAATTATTTTTCTTAACGATTGATTGACCCATCACACCTAAAATATGGATTCGGGCTTTTTTATGTTATAATGAAATGTGAATAAATGTGAGCATAAAGTTTTTAATTTCATTGTAAAATAGTGATAGACTAGTTAGTTGTTAAAAGGAAGTGTCTACGTGTTTGGAGAAGAAATTGAACTGTTAGACATATTAATAATCGTCATCGATATTTCCATTGTATGGTTTGTCTTTTACAAACTAATAATGGTTATTCGTGGTACGAAAGCAATCCAGTTATTACAAGGAATTATCGTTTTAATTGTTGTTTGGTTGGTTAGTATTTTATTTAACTTACCGACGATACAATGGATTACAAATCAAATTATTATCTGGGGTTTTGTCATTATTGTTATTTTATTCCAACCTGAAATAAGACGGGCATTGGAACAGCTTGGTCGGGGTGGATTATTTAAACGTTCAACAAAGTCTGAAGAAGAAGTTATTGGGCAAATTGTTGAATCGTTAATTACTTCCTGTATCTATATGGCAAAACGACGGATTGGTGCATTAATTACGATTGAATTAGAAACAGGTGTTGGTGAATATGCCGAAACTGGTATTCCGATTAACGGGGAATTAACGAATCAACTTTTAACGAATATTTTTACTCCAAATACACCTTTACACGATGGAGCTGTCATTATAAAAGAAGATAAAATAGTCGCGGCTGCATGTTATTTACCTTTATCAGAAAGTACAACCATTTCTAAAGAATTGGGTACGAGACATCGGGCAGCATTAGGGATAAGTGAAGTAACTGATGCGTTGACAATTATCGTTTCGGAAGAAACAGGTGCCATTTCATGTGCCAAAAATGGGGAGCTATATCGTAGTTTAGACGATACTAAATTACGTCAATTGTTGACGAAAAATTTATCCCAATCAGTTAAATCCCAAGACACACCCTTTTTTAACGTAGGAGGGAAAAAGAATGGATAATTTATTTCAAAATAAATGGTTTGTAGCCGTCATTTCCTTCATATTTGCTGTGGCATTATTTTTATACGTTGATCTTGAATCAAATCCCGCGAAAAAAGATGCGAGCATTTTACCAAGTGTCTCTCAGGAAATCCAAACTTTAGAAGACGTCCCTCTTGAAGTGAGAATGGATACAGATCAATATGTTGTCAGTGGTGTGCCTGATTATATTACGGTTTCTTTTGAAGGGAAATCAACTGTTTTAAATAGATATTTGAAACAAAGTAACTATAACTTTTTTGTCGATTTAACGGAGTATGAAGAAGGAGAACATTCCATTGAAATTGAATATGAAAATATACCCGAAGATTTAACTGTTTATTTAGAGCCAAAATCAATTGATGTGTCGATAGAAAAAAGAGCAGCAAAAGAATTCGATATTGAAGTTGACTATGTTAACTTAGACCAACTGCCTGTTGGTTATGAATTAGGGGAACCAGAAATAACCCCTGGCAAGGTGACAATTGTAAGTTCTGAAGAGGTACTTGAACGTGTTGCCATGGTTAAGGTATATGTTGATGTAGCTGATTTAAGAGAGTCAATAAGGAACCGAGAGGTACCGATTAGTGTCAGTGATATTCAAGGTAATGTTCTTAACGTAGGGTTAGATCCGACGAGTGTGATGATATCTATTCCGGTAGATCGTCCAAGTAAAAAAGTCCCTGTTAGCATTCGCACAGTGGGTGAGCTTCCAGATGGTTATCAGTTGAAGTCAATAACAACCATCAATGAAATAGATATTTTTGGTAAAAGGGATATTATCAATGAAATTGAAGAAGTGGTGACGAAAGAAATTGATCTATCACGAATGAATCAGTCAGAAGAAATTGACATTGAACTAGACTTACCGGATAATATTGCTGTTAACAATGAAATAGTGTCTGTATCGATACAGTTGGAACAAGAGAGAATATTTGAAAGAATTCCGATTGAAACGAATGAAACTAATGATCAGCAAGTGACATTCGTTGATCCGGCTAACGGTTTTATTGATATTGTTGCTAATGGTGATGAAGCAATTATTAAAGCATTAAATAAAGATGATATTATCGCAAAAATTGATGTCAGTAATTTGACTGAAGGGGAACATGATATTGATGTAACGTTAGAAGGACCAAGTAATGTGAGATTAACGACACAGAAAACTAGAATAAAGATAGACGTTCAAATAGAATAAACGTGGAAAATTAAGTAGTGAACATCATTTAATGACGTAAAAGTTTTTCTAATTAGGTTATGTTAAGGAGAGGTTTAAGTGGGTAAATATTTTGGCACAGACGGTGTGAGGGGAGTTGCAAATAAAGACCTAACTCCGGAGCTAGCTTTTCGTCTAGGTCGGGTTAGTGGACATGTTTGCAAAACAGATGGAAAAATCCCTAAAGTACTCATTGGAAGGGATACAAGGGTATCTGGTCACATGTATGAAGGTGCTTTAATTGCCGGATTACTATCTGTTGGGGCAGAGGTGATGAGACTTGGCGTCATTTCCACACCAGGTGTAGCATATTTATCAAAAGTAACGAACGCAGAGTTAGGCATTATGATCTCTGCATCTCATAATTCATTTGAAGATAATGGAATTAAGTTATTTGCGGTGAATGGTTTTAAACTATCAGAAGCGGAAGAGGCTAAAATAGAGAAATTAATGGATGAGGAAGACACTTTACCACGTCCGATAGGAAAAGATATTGGTACTGTCAGTAATTATTTTGAAGGAACGCAAAAGTATATTTCATATTTACAGGAAACAATTGATTCTGATTTTGAAGGAATAAAAATAGCAATTGATTGTGCCAATGGGGCCACTGCAAGTGTTGCAGCACATCTATTTGCCGATTTAGAAGCAGACTTAATGACGATTGGTAATACACCTGACGGCTATAACATTAATGAAGGGGTCGGTTCAACTAACCCGGAAAAGCTTCAAGAGTTAGTGAAAGAAGAAGAAGCCGATATCGGTGTCGCTTTCGATGGTGACGGGGACCGTTTAATTGCTGTTGATGAAAATGGTGAGCTCGTTGATGGCGATAAAATGTTGTATATTTTTGCGAAATTTTTTAAAGAACAAAAGCGATTAAAGGACAATACTGTTGTTGCGACAGTCATGAGTAATTTGGGACTTAAAAAAGCGTTAGAAGCAATTGACGTTACCCTTGTTGAAACTGAAGTTGGTGATCGTCATGTGATGGAAAAAATGCGTAAAAACGATTACAACTTGGGTGGCGAACAGTCAGGTCATATGATTTTATTAGATACGAGCACAACAGGTGATGGTATGTTATCGGCTGTTCAGCTGATTAACATTATGAAAGAAACTGGCAAAAAGTTGTCCGAATTAACAGCCGAAATCACCATCTATCCACAATTATTAAAAAATGTGTTTGTAAATGATAAGAGAAGGGCATTGGAACATCCGGAAATAATGGCAGTAATTAATGAAGTGAAAGAAGAGTTAGGCGAAACTGGACGTGTCTTAGTAAGGCCTTCTGGGACCGAATCACTTGTACGAGTGATGGTTGAAGCGGAAACAGATGAGTTCTGCGAAACATACGTTGAGAGAATAGTGAAAGTGATTGAAGAAAAAAACCTTTAATTTAATAACAAAAATTTTGCCACAATTCCGGTGGGGAATCGATTTAGGGAAACAGTATTATCACGACACTATTATTAGTAACAGTATGTGAATTTACATTATAATTAAAAACAAATTTAATAGAACAAAATGGGTTCGGATAAACCAAGCTCATTTTTGTTGTATTTTTTTATTTACCTATCACACAAACCTTATCAGAAGAAATATTTTAAGGTTCTTGGAAACCATCTGAACTTAGAAGGAAAATATAGGATAAAAAATCATGCTAAGATTTCTTCCGAAAAGTCTTATTCTCAAATTCCCATTGAAATCCAATCATTCAAATACAATACTTAATAAGCCAAAGATAAAAGGTAAAAGCAAAATTTATCTATCATGTAATCGAATAATACCACATTTCAAAGGGGGATCACCATCAACAAAACAGTCCTAGTAATAGTAGGGAAAGGGACAACAATAATTTTCGATTCAATATTTATGTTTGTTGGAAACCCCTTCGATAGGTCCCAAAACAACAATGACATGTTTACATTGCAATCACCCTTTCTTTGTTTATAAATAGCAGATTTAATATTCAAATTTTCATAATGTAGCATTAATTTTCCATTCTATATAAAATTTTTAAGATGAGTAATTTTTAAAATAGGAAAATATACCCTTGTATTTTTATTTAATGTGGTTAAATTAGATTTAACTTGAATCGGTACTGATGAATTTGGCCATCAAACCAAATATCGACACAGTAAAATATGTTCCTGGTGCGATTCTATGGTCCATTGATAAGATAAATGCAACTAAAAGTGGCATGTCAAAGATTGTTGGCTCAAAATTATATCAACAAGTTACGATAAGGAATGTCAACACAGTTCGTAAAATATATAAACTTATGCAACATCAAGATGATTAGTTTAATATCTAGATGGAAATAGGTGCTGTAACAGCCATAAGAATTGGGTTACTTAGAAAATAGAAAATGAATATTTAGATGGTTTAAAATCTTGTTATTTTTTTGGATACTTCCCTGGAATAATGTGTTGATTTCCCGTAGTTATTTGTGGAGTAAATGAATGATTTATTGAAGTGGAATTAAATCACCTTATATTAAAAAATGGAGGAATGGCATTGAATAAAAAATTCGGATTGTATAACAAATTTACCACTATTGAAGGGAAAAGGGATGTTTTGGTAAAAATATTGTTAGAAGCATCGAAATCAATGGAGGAATTAGATGATTGTCTGTTATATGTCGTTAGTTTAGATGGTAAGAATACTAACACGGTTTATGTTTACGAAGTATGGAGTGATGAGAATACTCATCGTGCCTCCTTGTCCATGGAGGCGTCCCAGACATTAATTCAAAAAGCCAAAACGATCATAGTAGGAATGGAAAAAATAAATACATCGATACCCATTGGTGGAAAGGGTATTTCAAGTGATTTAGACAGTTAGGGTTGGAATCGATCATTAGTAGGGTTAATATCATAATTGACTTAACGAATTTTGGATAATATCAATCATTATCTTCATTTGAAAAAACTAACGGTGAACAGATAATGAAGTCTTATAAGTAACCATTGGGAGTTAGTTGGTCTTTGATAGAAAAAAGAGAAAAACAAATTTTTAAAGGTTCACTAAAGGTAGGCTTCCTATAATGATCAACATAAGGCATCTGCCCATTCAATTTATAGGAGGTATCGAACATATGAATATAAACCTTTTTTCAAAATTACCATTTACAAAAAAGAAGTTTGGAGTCTTTTTAGTAATCGGAATGTTGATTGCACTACTAAGTGTAAGTACCGTTCTAGCAGCAGAATCTAATCGGTCCGTCTCAATAGAAGAAAAGGATGGAACCGTTGAATTTTCTGTAGATGATGGGCAAACATGGAGCGAAAAAGTCCCAGAAGGTTTGACTGTTATCGAGAAAGATGGTCAACAAATTATTACGGAAGGCGACCTTTTTGATGTTTCTGGAAATGACGTAATGACACCATTAGAGGAAGGTGAAATTCGCTATTCATTGGATGGCGGAGAAACATGGACCGTAACTAATTCAGAACAAAATACTGGTACCATCGAAACAGAAGTTGTAGATGGTGCCCTTAAGTATTCTACTGATGGAGGAAATACTTGGACAACTGTTCCTGCTAATGAAGAGTAATATGAAATGATAATGTGAGTCATTAAAACACTCGCCACAAAAAATTTAGGCAGATGTCTTGTGGCGGGTGATTGAAAGTAAAAAAAGGATGATTCAACTTGAGAATTCTCATGGTAGAAGATGAAATGTACATGGCAGAGGCAATTGTTCATACTCTGAAAAAACATCATTATACAGTGGATATTGTCGATAATGGGATAGATGGTCTAGACTACGGACTATCTGGTATTTATGATGTCATAATTTTGGATATTATGCTACCAGAAATGGATGGTTTAAGTGTACTTAAGCAGCTACGCCAAAACGAGATCCATACACCGATTATTCTGTTAACTGCAAGGGGTGATACTGAAGATAGAGTAACAGGTTTAGATAGTGGAGCAGATGATTATTTGGCAAAGCCTTTTGAAACCGAAGAATTGCTAGCACGCTTGCGCGCTTTGGGACGAAGATTTACTGAATTGGCCCATGATAATACTTTCATTTATGGGGATATTGAATTCAATCAGCTTACACTGACACTAAGTTGTAAAAAAATGAAGGTATCCCTCACGCCAAAGGAAGCCCAATTATTAGAACTGTTAATGAAACGAAAAAACATAATTATCTCTAAGGAAATGATGATTGAAAAAATCTGGGGATTTGATACCGATGCCAATGATAGTCGTGTGGAAATACATATTTCATTGTTGCGCAAAAAATTAACACAACTAGCCTCCATTGTTACGATCCGAACAATCCGCGGTGTAGGCTATTTGTTGCAAAAAGAAAAGGATGAATCACATGATGTTTACTAGGCTCCGTAATAAATTTCTTTTCTTAAATATGTCGATCACCTCCTCGGTTATCATAGTGGCCTTTATCATTATCTATTCGGTTATTTATTATCATATTTCCTCGGACATTGAAGAAAAACTAAACGAAGGTGCTGCGACTGAAATGACTGTTTATGGAGATGATTTATTCGGTAATGGAAAAGGGGATGCACCGTTTTCCCTTAGTCAGACAATCTCAACAAGTGGATTTACCTCTTTTGTTTTAATCGTCGATGACCAAGGAAAAGTTGTAGACATTGATTCATCAGTGGGGTTACCTAAAGAAAAATTGATGAAAGTTGCCGAGATAGTATGGAAAGCGAAGGAAAAAGGTAGTGTTAACTTTAACGATAAACAATGGCAATATGAGATTACACCTTTATCAGTGAATGTAATACAAGAAAATGGCGAGTCATTAATGATGACGGATCATCTTTACCAAATGACTTTTTTGGATGTGACAGAAGCGAATCAAACATTACGAAGCCTGTTGATTACGTTACTTGTAGTTGGATTTATGATGCTAGTCATTATTTTCTTTATTAGTATGTATTTTGCAAATAGTGCAGTACAACCTATAGCTAAAGCATGGAAAAACCAGAAACAATTTGTTGCTGATGCATCGCATGAGCTAAAAACACCTCTTTCAATCATCCAAGCAAATTATGATGTTCTGATAGATAATCAAAATGAGACAATCAATCATCAAATGAAATGGCTCGGTCATATAAAAATTGCGACCGATCGAATGACAAAAATGATTACCAACTTGTTAGAGTTGGCAAAACTTGATCAGGCCAACTCTCAGCTAGAAATGAAATGGATACATATTAGCAGTATGATAGAGGAAATGGTTTTTTCTATGGAGGCAACGGCAAGAGAAAAAGATATTAAAATGACTTATTCGATTGAGCCACAAATAATGGTGAAAAGTAATTCCGATAAATTAAAACAGTTAGTCATGATCCTCCTTGATAATGCCTATAAGTATACAGATGAAAAAGGAAAGATTGACATCACGTTAGAACAAGATAAAAGGACAACCATTTTTTGCGTCAGGAATACTGGTAAAGGGATAGCAAAGGATGATTTACCAATGATATTTAACCGATTTTATCGGGGTGATCGTTCCCGCCATATGGAGAAAAATAGCTTTGGGTTAGGTTTATCGATTGCAAAATCAATCACCAGTGAATTAGGCGGGGAAATCCATGCTTCGAGTGAAGAAAATAACTGGACGACATTCACCGTTAAGCTTCCACGGATCTGAATTTATGAAAGAAATGGTCACTCTATGAAACGGATGGTGCTTTTGCTATGGAAAAAATTTTGAAGATGCTAGAGGATGATGAATTAAAAATAGAAGACGGTGGAAAATTCATTATTTTAATATGGCATTGAGTGAGTAAATTTCATAATTCCAAGCCCGCCTATTTAAAAGAATTTTTTCAATTAAATAATGTTCGTTATCGAACCGAAAAGAGGGCTAGGATACATTTTGATATCGTCACACTTATTTATAATGCTTCAAAATTAGCAGTGGACCGTATAAATAATGCATTACAGAATCAGACGCAAGTTGCTTAAAATGTTAGAATAAAGTCTGTGTGGACACTGGCTTCATGTAGACTCCTGTGGGAAAACAACATGGGAACGTAGACTAAAATCGCCACGTCCTGTGGCAACGTCTACGCTAGTACATCCTATACGTCGGAAAATCCACTTCAAGAGTTTGCCCTAGCAAACTTTTGAAGTTAGTTGAGGCGTTGCCCACGGAAAGCAAAGTGAAGACGGTAAACACAGAAAACAATAATTTTTAAATTTACATTTAGAAATTCTGTTAAACTGTAACTTTTTAAAAAGAGTAATGATGAAATTGATTCGAGTACATAAAAATTTTAATAAAGGATTAAAAAGGACCTTGTAAATTGATATACAATTTAAAAAGGAGAACTAAACCGAATGTGATTTAGCCCTCCAAATAATAATTTTTGTAGACCAAAATTAGGTCCACATCGCTTTGGTTATTATTTTTTCACGGGAATATCAAATGATTGATAATAAGGTTTTAAATGATGGATGCCTTTAACATTCATGGTATAAGGGAGCTCATTACTTTCAAAAACTAGAGTTCTCTCCTTCATCATCTCCCCATCTTTATTATCCACATAGTCCTCCCCTATCGTTGTTTTTAACGATGTTTCACCATTTTTCGCTTCAATTGTAACGCCATCAAGCAAAACATTCTCATCAGTAGCAATCGTAATTTCGACATGATTATCGATTTGATTTATCTCTTTAATCAATAACTCCTTTTCTTTGATTAATGTTATCGGGCTGTCTGACACTTTTTCTAAAGAAATTGTTTTGTCAATAACATCATAGCCAACAAAATCTTGAATCATGACACTTAATGTTTCAGTATCTTCCCGTAAAGCATTATATGTTATGTCAAATTCTGTCCCTGTTATTTCGGTGTGATAACCGAAGCCGGATTGAATTACTTCTTCTCCATTAGCTATCAGTTTGACACGATCAAATGTACTATTAAGTTTATCAAGGTTTTTAACGGTCGATTTTCCCGTAATAATCGTTGATGTTGGGGTAGCTGTAATCGTGGAAAAGGTTAATTTTCCTTGATCAACTGTAAACGATTGATTTATTTTTTGTTTAAAATTGGTCGCCATTGCTTTATTAGGATCATGTTTAAATGAAATCTCATTTTCCTCTATTCCTTCATAGCCAATCTTTAAGGTTAAATTCTTCGCAAAAAGATTGATAGGGGTAAAATGGGCAATTCCTTTAAATACCGTTCCATCATCATTGCTTTTACCGGTACCATGGCTTTTACGTGCATTGGATAAAAATCCACTTACATGCATGAACGGAAATTCCATTTTAACGCCATTGGAATTGGCAAGCGTATAAAAAAGAATAAACTGATTTTCATCCGTCATAATGCCGTCAATAGTAAATACCGTTCCATCACTTAATGTCACACTTTTATCAATCACTTGCCCTTTCTCTTGTTCATTCAAGACAGCTAATGTCAAATTAGGTACTCCTTCAAATCCAATCATTTTTTTACTGTAGTAAGCGAGGGCGGGATAGTTATAGCTAGTTAAACTGAACAGTAAGATTGCTGCCACTAAAACAACTATTTTCATCACCGTCTTTTTTCGGGGCTTTTTCTGTGGGGCAGTGTACTGCAAAGCCTCAGTTAAGGATTTCTCCATTGATGCAGGAGCTGTCATATTATTTCGTTTTTCTCGTTCATCACGCAACATTTTCTCAATAGGATCCATTTTTATCACGCCCCTCTAAAGTTCTTAGCTTTTGTAGTCCATAAAAAATTCGTGACTTCACTGTGCCAATCGATGTATTTGTTAAATTTGCAATTGTTTCATTATCGTAATCATGAAAGTATTTTAATTGAATGACTTCCTTTTGTTCCTCACTCAAATATTCAAGCATAGCATTAATATCTATTTGATAATCCACCCGTAGAAAATCGCTCGACTCACTTTTTTCTTCATAAAATGTATCGACTGTAATGACTTTCTGTTTTTTTCGCAATAATGCCTTACATTCATTCACTAAAATCGTTTTACTCCAACTGTAAAAAACGGCGTCATTTTTCAATTGCTGTATTTTTTCATAGACAGTGATGATCATTTCCGACATCGCATCCATTGCATCATGTTCATTTCCCATATATGTAAAAGCTAATTTAAAATAGGCATCTTTTTCGTTCATCATGAGCTTTACGAGTGCCTGTTTGTTCCCCTTTTTTGCTTTTTTAATCAGTTTCGATACATTCATGTATTCACCCCATTCAATGATAAGAGTCATGAGAAGCATTAAAAGTTCATTTTTACTTAAAAAAATTCTACTTATCTTATTCTTATGATAAAGTAGTAATAGAAATAAATTTACCATAGTAATAGAGAGGAACTAGAGTGATGGTTTATTATATTGCAGGCTATGCTGCCAAATTTATTTTAAGTATTTTTGGTTTTTTAAAAGTTTTTCAAAAGGAAAAAGTACCAACAGACAAAGGGTATGTATTGGCTTGTACCCATACTGGTTGGGTTGATATCTTATGGTTAGGTGTGTCACTACTCCCAACTAAAACACATTATATGGCTAAAAAGGAATTATTCGAATCATTTTTTTTACGTTGGTTAATGAATCAGTTAAATGCCTTTCCCGTTGATCGCGACAATCCTGGTCCGAGCTCAATCAAGCAACCAATGCGATTAATTAAGGAAGGGAAAGTAGTAGGTATTTTCCCAAGTGGTACACGAACGAGTGAGGATGTCCCTTTAAAAAGAGGGGCTGTGACGATTGCAAATTATGCTAAAGCACCGATTGTACCTGCAGCATATGTTGGGCCTAACAATTTTAAAGAACTTTTCCGTTGGCAACGCCCGAAGTTAATTTTTGGTGACCCGATTTTATTACGTACGGATGTGCCCAAAAGAGAGGCAATGGATATGATGGCTAATGATTTAAATGATGCATTAAGAGAGTTGCAAGCAAAAATAAAATAAATTTGACTCCAGTATATAATGACGTACTGGAGTTTGTTGTTTTAACCATGTCACTGCAACTTTTTTTTGTTATGATAGTAAGGTCGGTTTAAATGTAATCGTTAGTTGCTGTTCATCATAGTGCGTATCAATGTAAGCTTGATGGATCCCTTTTTGCATCACAGTATCCTTAGATAATTGCTTATAAATATACCGTAAATGAATTTTGTCATGGAATAAGTCTTGATCAATATAAATGGTATCGTTTATATCCCAATTAGGATGTAATGTACCTGCGCCAAATGAAGCTGGCAGAGGGATGCCATTTTTGAAATAGCTATGTTCATTTTCCTTTGCTACACCAGGTTCATTTAGGGAAATATACAAGGATAAACTATCGAAAAATTGTAATATACTAACATGTAACGAGAGGTCATCATGATTAAAATCAGCAAGTTGATCGATAATTTTTTCTTGACGAAGTTTTTCTTGTTGCACAAATTTTTTTGCACGGTCTAGATCATTGTTTTTCAAAAAATGACGATAATGTTCACTACATAACAGAGCAGCATAAGGGTCGTTTTCCTGGACTTGATTAATACCGTGTCGATACAGCACTGTTTTGAAAGAAATAGGAAAATCGATAAAGGAATAGGGCTGATTTTTTACATCATTCCAAATTGGCATATCATCAAAAGGAATCCAGCCACAATCATGGTTTACAATGGCATAATGCAGGGAATGATACTTTGATAGTAAAAATCTCTCCGATAATTGCTGGAATAAATATCCCGAAATTTCTGCATGATGATGCTGCTCAATCATGATGAAAGAATGGTCATTTTCACGGATAATCATTTTCCTATTCACTCCTTTCGTGTACATTCATTGTAAAAGAACCGATTTCAAATAACAAATTTAAGTAAGGTGGGGGGATTTATGAACGTATTTTCATTAGCCAAAAATATTGAAGCTGATGTCATCCGAATGAGAAGGTATTTGCATGAGCATCCTGAAGTTAGTATGAAGGAAGAAAAAACGATGCAGTATGTGATTGATTACTTAACGAATTTACACATTCCATATGAAATTGTACCTGATGGTGGCATTATTGCAACAATTAAAGGAGCAAAGGAAGGGAAGAGTCTTATTTTGCGGGCTGAATTGGATGCTTTACCTGTCACGGAGTCTGCCACAAATTTAACAGAAAAAAGGCAGATCATTTCACAAATAGATGGTGTTGCTCATATGTGCGGTCATGATGCCCATATGGCAATGCTGTTAGGCGCCACAAAAATTTTAAGTGAACATCGGGAACAACTTAATGGAACTTTGCTACTTGTGTTTGAACAAGGTGAAGAAATGGGGGGAGGTATTAAGCAGTTAGTAACTAGATTAACTGAAATTGGTGCAGATGGTGTATGGGGCATCCACGTTAAAAATGATTTGCAGGCTGGGAAAATTTCAGTCGATCCCGGTCCACGTATGTCTGGGGTCATGCCTTTTCATGTGAAAATCATCGGGAATAGTGGTCATGGCTCACGTCCAGATTTAGCTCAATCACCGATTGATTGTTTTCATCATTTTTATCAACAGTTAATGGCGATGCGACTTACAACATTAAATCCGCACGATGCATTAACAATCTCTGTTGGCTCTGTCCATGCTGGAAATGCCGCAAACGTTATTCCAGATGAATTAGAATTTTCAGGAACTGCTAGGTTTTTGAATGTTGAGCAAGGACGGGAAACAGAGAGAAACTTTAAACGACTTTTAGAAAAAACTTGTGACATCTATCAATGTAGTTTCGAATATGTGATAAATCCCGTAGTTCAAGATGTCGGTGTTTATAATCATGAGCAATGTGCGGTGATAGCGAAAAATGCCATTGAACATTCAATTGGGGGTGAGGTGCTAGCGACATTGCCCGCTTGGATGGCATCAGAGCCATTCGGATTTTATCAAAAGTATTTCCCAGGGGTCTTTGCTTTTCTAGGCATTCAAAATGAAGCAAAAGGGTCTGGGGCAGAACATCATCATCCACAATTTGATATCGATGAATCCGTTTTAAAAATTGGTGTAGCAGCAACAGTCCAATATGCAATAGATTTCCTACATTCAAGTGAAGCAATTAACTTTGATAAAGAGCAAAAATCGGTTGCAGAGCTATTTGTAAATTAGGCATGGAACAATAAAGACGAAAGTTTAAAAACTTGAAAGGAGTGGTTGCACATTATTTCTTTTAAAAATGTTTCAAAGGTTTTTCCGGATGGAACGAAAGCGATTAACGACGTGACGGTAACAATACCGACGAATAAATTAACAGTGATTATTGGACCATCAGGATGTGGAAAAACAACCTTAATGAAGATGATTAATCGACTAGAAACACCGTCGGAAGGGGAAATTTACATTGATGATGAACCTGTTTCTAAAAAGGATCCTGTTGCACTTCGCCGCCTGATAGGCTATGTGATTCAACAAATTGGCTTACTTCCCCATATGACAATTGCTGAGAATATTGCCCTTGTTCCTGAATTACTAAAATGGAACAAAAAGAAGACGAAACAACGGGTGGAGGAGCTTTTACAATTGGTTGATTTAGATCCTACGACATATAAAGATAGGTACCCACTTGAATTATCAGGGGGGCAACAACAACGTGTAGGGGTAAGTCGAGCGTTGGCGAGTAACCCGAATATTATTTTAATGGACGAGCCTTTTTCAGCTTTAGATCCAATAAGTCGTGAACAATTACAAGTAGAATTAAAAAGTTTACAAGAAAAGATTCATAAAACAATTGTGTTTGTGACCCATGATATGGACGAGGCATTAGATATTGCTGATAACATTATCGTCATGCGGGATGGGCAAGTGGAACAAATGGCCTCTCCTTCTGAGCTACTTGCCGAACAGGCGAATGAATTTGTGCGGGAATTTATCGGGGTAAAACGTATTGATCAGAAGCGGAAATTTTCAATGAAGCAATTGAAGGAATTTAAAGCAATTTTTGATAAAGAAACGGAAAAAAGAATCCACCCTGTGACAGGGTCAATGACAACGGAACAAGCAACGACATTATTAAATAAACATGACAATGTTCATTTAGAGGTCATGGATGATGGGAGAGTGTTAGGTTATGTTGGTTTCCACACGTTGTTAGAGGCAGCCATTCAAGGGGGAAGAGCGAATGAATAAATTTTTCCATACGTTGATTGATCGGTCTGATTTAATTATTGATGCTTTTTTACAACATATATTTCTATCATTTGTTGCCTTAGCTATCGGGGTATTAATATCTTTACCGTTAGGCATGTATGTGGCTAGATTTCGCCAGTACGCTGAATTTGTTATCGGAGTAACGGCTGTATTCCAAACGATACCAAGCCTTGCCTTATTTGGTTTTCTTGTGCCTTTGATTGGAATTGGTTCAAAAACGGCACTTGTTGCGTTAATCATTTATGCCCTTTTACCAATTTTGCGTAATACATTTGCAGGATTAACAGGGGTCGATCAGTCGATTATTGAAGCTGGTCGAGGGATGGGAATGACTCCGAATCAAATTTTATTAAAAATTGAACTCCCACTGGCTTTGCCGTTTATTATGGCAGGGATTCGTACGGCAACGGTGTTAACTGTCGGAATCGCAACACTTGCCACATTCGTAGGTGCAGGTGGTCTTGGGGATGTTATTTATCGTGGTTTGCAATCATATAATAATTCATTAGTTTTAGCTGGGGCCTTGCCAGTGGCAATGTTGGCAATTTTATTTGATGTGATGTTAAAAGTGATTGAGAAAAAAACTACACCGAAGGGATTAAAAGTAGGAAATTAGGGTATGTGTAATTCATAAGTTATGTGTGGTCTTATAGTAAATTTTATGTACTGGAGGTTTTTTTGTGGTAAAAAAATGGTTGTTGGTAAGCACTCTCCTCATAGTGCTCTTATTGAGTGCTTGTGGTGGTGGAAAGAAAGAGGTTATTATTAGTGGAAAACCGTGGACAGAGCAATATATTTTGCCATACTTAATTGGTTATGTGATTGAGGAACACACGGATTATCACGTAACATATAAGGAAGGTTTA
This sequence comes from Caryophanales bacterium UBA6768, assembly GCA_002453315.1. The sequence continues at coordinate 20,819 of DKGO01000131.1, forward strand.
GGTGAAGTGGCCATTTTAACGCCGGCAATTGATAAGGCGGAAATTGATGTCTATGTTGAATATACAGGAACGGGCTTGATGGACGTCTTAGAAGAAGATACTGAGCCAGGGGAAAGTTCTGACAGTGTATACAACCGTGTAAAGGTAGGTTATGAGGAACAGTTTGGAGTCACTTGGTTAGAACCGTTAGGTTTTGAAAATACGTATACACTTGCCTATTCGAAAGATAGTGGCATTGAAGGGGATACATATTCAGAGTTAGCCGAGTATTCGCAAACTAATGATGTCATATTTGGGGCTCCACATGCTTTTTATGAGCGGGTTGGGGAAGGATACGATGATTTAGTGAAGGAATATCCGTTTAATTTTACGGAGACGATTAGTTTGGACCCAAATATTATGTACGATGCTGTGAACAATGGGGAAGTAGGCATTATCCCAGGATTTACAACGGATAGTCGCATCGACTTATTCGACTTAGTGACTACAGTAGATGATCAACAATTTTTTCCTAAATATGATGCTGTTCCACTAGTACGTCAGGAACTGTTAGAGGAATTGCCGGAGCTTGAAGATGCGATAAACCAGTTAGCTGGTCAAATTAGTGAAGAAGATATGTTGAAAATGAACGCAAGAGTGGATATCGATGAAGAGAAACCGGCAGATGTCGCCCGCGAATTTCTTGTGGAAAAGGGACTTATAAAATAAAAAGTTTAAAATATGTCACAATTGATATGTTTGAGAATAAAGGGTCTGGAATGAGAATCAATTGGAAGACTATTGGATGAAATGTCAATTAAATAAATCATAAACGGAATGTATTAATTTTTACCAAATGAATACAATTTATAATTATTATAAAAAAGTACACTAAATTTTCAAATAACGGTGATTCCGGCACTGATAGAGGCTTTATCATAAGGTCCATTTATGTTATTATTCGACTAAGAGATATCGTGAAAACGGTGTCAGGAAATGGTGTCTGACCATTTCTGTCGTGATAAAACTATGTCGCTTTTTAGATAAAATTATCGTAAAGGGGTGGACGTTTCATGAAGCAAAAATCAGCATTAAAGTTTTTCAAACCAGTGGAACGATATTCTGGTGATTGGATTGCTTTAGAGGAGAAAAATCGTGATTGGGAAAATATGTACCGTCAACGATGGTCTCATGATAAAGTCGTCCGTACGACACATGGAGTAAATTGTACTGGTTCCTGCAGTTGGAAGATTTTTGTGAAAAATGGCATTATCACATGGGAAAACCAGCAAATTGATTACCCTTCCTGTGGGCCTGATATGCCAGAATTTGAACCACGGGGTTGTCCGCGAGGGGCTTCCTTTTCATGGTATGAGTACAGTCCATTACGTGTGAAGTATCCATATATGCGTGGGAAATTATTGCATTTGTGGCGTCAAGCAAATCAGGAGCATAAGGACCCTGTAAAAGCTTGGGAAAGTATTGTCGAGGATCCTGTAAAAGCAAAGGAATATAAACGAGCACGTGGAAAAGGTGGACACGTCCGGATAGATTGGCAAGATGCAACATTGCTCATCTCTGCCCAATTGATTTATACGATTAGAAAATATGGTCCAGACCGAATTGCCGGTTTTACTCCTATTCCTGCAATGTCAATGGTTAGTTATGCATCTGGGGCACGTTTTCTATCATTACTAGGTGGAGAAATGCTAAGTTTCTATGATTGGTATGCTGACCTACCACCATCCTCACCGCAAATTTGGGGTGAACAGACAGATGTACCTGAATCGAGTGATTGGTTTAATTCGGGCTATATCATCATGTGGGGTTCGAATGTCCCATTGACGAGAACACCAGATGCTCACTTTTTAACAGAAGTCAGGTATAAAGGGACAAAGGTTGTCTCTGTTGCACCAGACTACGCGGAAAGTGTCACACATGCAGATGATTGGATAGCAGCAAATCCAGGGACAGATGCTGCTGTTGCACAGGCGATGACACATGTTATTTTAGATGAATTTTATGAAAAAAGACAAGAAGAGATGTTTATCAATTATGCAAAACAATATACAGACATGCCTTTTCTTATCATGTTAGATGAACATGAAGACATGTATAAGGCAGGTCGATTTTTGCGTGCAAGTGATATTAGCGGTGAAGATGAAGTGGAAAATGCAGACTGGAAACCAGTAATCATTGACGGTAACTCTGAGGAAATTATCGTACCTAATGGAACGATGGGTCAACGTTGGGAAAACGATGTCAAATGGAATTTAATTTTGGAAAATGAGGATGGATCAAAAATAGATCCACAAATGACTGTTTTAAACGAATCAGCCGAATGGGTTGAAATGGCATTCCCATATTTTGATAACGATGGAAACGGCACGTTCACTCGTTCTATTCCAGTGAAAAAACTACAACTTGCCGATGGCTCGACAAAACTCATTGCTACGGTATATGACGTTATGCTAAGTCAGTATGGGATCGCAAGAGAAGGTGCGACACATGTTGCTGAAAATTATGATGATGCATCATCATTTTACACACCAGCTTGGCAGGAGCCAATCACGAATGTTAAAAAAGAACTTGTTACCCAAATTGGTCGTGAATTTGCGCAAAATGCCTTAGATACTGGTGGACGTTCGATGATCATCATGGGGGCGGGAATTAATCACTGGTTTAATAGTGATACAATTTACCGTTCGATTTTAAATTTAGTTATTTTAACTGCTTCCCAAGGTGTTAATGGTGGAGGATGGGCTCATTATGTTGGGCAAGAAAAATGTCGTCCGATTGAAGGGTGGAGTACCATTGCGTTTGCACGAGATTGGCAAATGCCACCAAGATTACAAAATGCGACATCATTTTTCTATTATGCTACAGAACAATGGAAATATGAAGAGGCGGGCATAGATACATTACAGTCATCTTTAACTAAAAAATCCCGTTATCAGCATCCGGCAGATTTTAATGTGTTAGCAGCTCGTTTAGGTTGGTTACCATCATATCCGCAATTTAACAAAAATAGTTTGTTATTTGCTGAAGAAGCACGACAAGCAGGGAAAGAAACAGATGATGAGATTATCGAGCATACAGTAGAACAAATTAAATCGGGAGATGTACAGTTTGCTGTTGAGGACCCTGGAGCCCGTGAAAATCATCCACGAACACTATTCGTTTGGCGTTCTAATTTAATTTCAAGTTCCGCCAAAGGGCAAGAATATTTTATGAAACATTTATTAGGAGCGACAGACAATTTATTTGCACAACCGAATGAAGAAATGAAACCGGAAGAAATTAAATGGCGTGAAGATGTGGAAGGGAAATTGGACTTAATGGTGGCAGTCGATTTTCGAATGACGACAACACCGATTTATGCCGATATCGTGTTACCAGCGGCAACTTGGTATGAAAAAGAAGATTTATCATCGACAGATATGCACCCATTCGTCCACCCGTTTAATCGTGCTGTTGATCCATTATGGCAGGCACGGTCAGATTGGGATATTTACCGTACCATTGCTGAGCAATTTTCACAGTTGGCGAAAACACATTTACCGGGAACATATAAAGATTTAGTAACAGCGCCATTAGCACATGATACACCACAAGAAATTGCCCAACCATTAGGGGAAATTAAAGATTGGAAAAAAGGTGAAATTGAGGCTATCCCGGGAAAAACGATGCCGTCAATGACAATCGTTGAACGGGATTACACACAAATTCATGATAAGTATGTCACCTTAGGACCGAATGTAGAAGATGGCAAAGTCGGTGCCCATGGTGTTAATTTTAATATTGCTGAACAATACGAAATGCTAAAAGGCATTAACGGTGCTTATTTTGATGAAACGATAAAAAATGATCGTCCGAAATTACACACTGGTAAACAAGTTGCTGAGGCAATGTTAACAATGTCATCCGCTACCAATGGACGTGTATCACAAAAAGCATATGAAGTTGCGGAAGAATTAACTGGTGTAGAATTAAAAGATATTTCAGCAGATAGAGCTGCGGAACGATTTACTTTCCAAAGTATTACCGCCCAACCACGGGAAGTAATCCCAACGCCGGTATTTAGTGGTTCAAACAAATCTGGAAATCGTTATTCACCATTTACGATTAATGTCGAGAGACTAGTTCCTTTTCGTACATTAACAGGAAGACAACATTTTTATTTAGACCATGAATTGTTCATGGAGTTTGGTGAAGCCTTACCTGTCTATAAACCAACACTTCCACCAATGGTATTTGGTCCGCGAGATAAGGAAGTAAGAGGTGGCGTAGATGCGTTAGTTTTACGTTATTTAACACCACACGGGAAATGGAACATTCATACGACATATCAAGATAACCAGCATATGTTGACGTTATTTAGAGGTGGACCAACAGTGTGGATTTCGGAACTAGATGCGAAAGAACATGACATCAATGATAATGATTGGGTAGAAGTATACAACCGAAATGGTGTTGTTGCCGCTCGAGCAGTTGTCAGTCACCGAATGCCAAAAGGCACGATGTTCATGTATCATGCTCAAGATAAACATGTGCACGTACCAGGTTCAGAGTTAACAGATACACGTGCAGGAAGTCATAATGCTCCGACTCGTATTCATATGAAACCGACACAAATGGTTGGTGGATATGCCCAGTTAAGTTACGGATTCAACTATTATGGACCAATCGGGAACCAGCGTGATGAATATGTAGCAGTACGAAAGAAAAAGGAGGTAAATTGGCTTGAAAATTAAAGCGCAAATTGCAATGGTGATGAATTTAGATAAGTGTATTGGATGCCATACGTGTAGTGTCACTTGTAAAACGACGTGGACAAATCGTGAAGGTGCAGAATATATGTGGTTTAATAACGTTGAAACAAAGCCAGGTATTGGTTATCCGAAACGATGGGAAGACCAAGATTTATATAAAGGTGGTTGGCAATTAAAAAATGGTAAATTAGAATTGCGCTCCGGTTCTAAATTATCAAAAATTGCTTTAGGAAAGATTTTCTACAACCCGGATATGCCAGAAATGAAAGATTACTATGAACCTTGGACATATGATTATGAAAATTTGACGATGTCAGAAGATGTTGAACACACACCTGTTGCGAGAGCAAAATCGCTAGTCACAGATGAGTATATGGACCCTGAATGGGGGCCAAACTGGGAAGACCAACTAGCAGGTGCTCATGTGACTGGTCCTAAAGATCCTAACATTGAAAAAATTGAAGAAGAAATAAAGTTCAACTTTGAACAAGCATTTATGATGTACTTACCACGATTATGTGAGCATTGTTTAAACCCAAGTTGTGTCGCAGCATGCCCATCTGGCGCGATTTATAAACGGGAAGAAGATGGTATCGTACTCGTTGACCAAGATGCATGCCGTGGCTGGCGTTATTGTATGACAGGTTGTCCCTATAAAAAAGTCTATTTTAACTGGAAGACGAATAAAGCGGAAAAATGTACATTTTGTTACCCAAGAATTGAGTCAGGATTACCGACAGTGTGCTCGGAAACGTGTACAGGGAGAATCCGTTATTTAGGTGTATTGTTTTATGATGCAGACCGTATTAAAGAAGCAGCATCGACACCTAATCCACAAGATTTGTATGAGGCACAATGTGATTTGTTTTTGGACCCCGAAGATCCAGAAGTCATTGAACAAGCACGTAGAGATGGTATTTCTGATGATTGGATTGAAGCAGCCCAAAATTCACCAGTATACAAATTGGCAATTACTCATAAACTAGCATTCCCGCTCCATCCAGAATATCGGACACTACCAATGGTATGGTATGTACCACCATTAAGTCCGATCATGAACTATTTTGAAGGAAAAGATTCGATTAAAAATCCTGATATGATATTCCCTGCGATTGAAGAAATGCGGATTCCGATTCAATATTTAGCGAACATGTTAACGGCAGGAGATACAGAAACAGTGAAAGGGTCTTTACAAAGAATGGCGATGATGCGTTCTTACATGCGAGCTATTTCATCCGGAAGGGATTTTGATGAGTCAAAATTAGAACGAGTTGGGTTAGAGGCAAACCAGACGAAAGAAATTTATCGCCTATTAGCTATTGCTAAATATGAAGACCGTTTCGTTGTTCCATCGTCCCACCGTGAAGATCGAGTTAATGTTTATCGTGCCCAAGGGTCAACAGGTTATTATGAAGACTTAGGTGCAGCAGAACCAGCGAAATATGAGTACTCAGTGATGGGAAGTAATGGTGAATGTGATGGTTGTGGACCAATTTCGCCATCACAACAAGGGAAAACCGGTCAAGATATTTATAAAGAAAACTTCTACGGAGGGATTTGGCGTGATTGATCTTGACCTGCTATACGAGGAAAAAGAGGTATTTCATTTCTTTGCCGAACATTTATCATATCCGGATGAATATTTATTTGGTCAACAATTGAAATTACCTTTTTCTCCCGCCCATCCCGGGTATGTATCGATTAAAAGATTTTGTCGAAAAATGTCTGAAAAAAGTTTAGCAGAAATTCAATCCCATTACACAGAAACCTTTGATTTCCAAAAAGATGCGACATTGTTTATGACTTATGTTAAATTTGAAGATTCAAAAGAACGTGGACAAATGTTAGCAAGATTGAAAGTGCTCTATGAAATGTTTGGCTTACTAATGCCAAAGGGTGAACTATCTGATTTACTACCATTAATGTGTGAATTTATTTATGCTGCTGAATGGCAAGGAGACCGACGGGCACAACAAGGATTCTCATTATTATTAGCAGTACTTGAGGACGGTTCCTATCATTTAATGAATGCTTTACGGAAATACGAAAGTCCCTATTATCACTTAATTGTAGGCATGAGGGAAGCATTTAAGCAATGCATAATTCGTGAGGAGGTACAATAAGATGATTGAACAGTTTCTATGGGTTATTTTTCCGTATTTATGTATCGCGGTTTTTATTGTCGGTCATATTTTTCGCTACCGATATGATCAATTTGGCTGGACAGCAAAATCGAGTGAATTTATTGAAAAAAAGCAGTTAATGATTGGTAGTTTCCTGTTTCACATCGGGGTTATTCCTGTATTTCTTGGGCATGTTTCTGGTTTGTTAATTCCTAAGGAAATAACGAGAGCATTTGGTGTCAGTGATCATTTATATCATTTAGGTGCCGTTTGGATAGGTGGCTTTTTTGGAATAATGACACTTGCTGGAATGATTATTTTGACATCTCGTAGATTTACGAATAAAACGGTCTTTAAATTATCTTCGATGTCGGATTTAATTGTCAACACATTGTTATTGTTTATTGTGTTTATTGGATTATATAGTGCCCTTGTAACGAACAATGTCGTTGCTGGATTTGACTATCGTGATAATTTATCCATTTGGTTCCGTTCATTATTTATGTTGCAACCAAATCCGGGCATTATGGCTGTTGTACCATTAACATTTAAAATTCATACATTTACAGGATTTTTCATCTTTGCTTTATGGCCATTTACCCGTCTTGTCCACGTATGGAGTGTGCCATTAAATTATACGAGAAGAAGTTACATTTTGTTTAGAAGACATCAAAAACCAAAAAGGGTAAGTTAATTTAGGGGAATTGACAAATGCAAAATAATAGTCGATTAACATCATCTTTACCGGCCTTACGGATTATTGAAAATGAACATTATTTGTTAACCCATTTAATGAATGAATGGCATCCAATTGTGTTAGCTTTTGAACAGGACCAATTCACACAACAAGGGGAAGGGCTCGTCGCAATACAATCGTTACGGCAAAAACTTGTTGAATTTAGCGAGGTTCTCTCAAAGCATACGTTAAAAGAAGAGAAGTACTTATTCCCCAAGTTAGCGAAATATATTGGAAATGAACAGGGGCCTGTCAAGGCGACAGAAGATGAACATGGAGATATTACTATGTACATCGAACACTTTTTACACCATACAGAAGGCGATTTAAGTATGTTAACATTGGAGCAAATGGGTCAACTGGCACAAGATGCGGGTGAAATCTATGAAGTATTAACTTTTCATTTTGTCAAAGAGGAATCCGTTATTTTTCCAATGGTTGAAGATATTTTATCAAATAACGAACAATATGATTTATTTGAAAATTTATATTCACAAATAATTTAATAGCAAAGTGAGTGGAAAGTGATGATTAAAAAAATTCAACTACCATTACAGACATCTAATCTCGTTGTAGGCTTTATGGTATGGGTATTAATCTCATCATTATTACCTTATATTCGTGAGGATATTGCCATTGCTCCAGAAAATATCGCAATTGTCACAGCAATCCCTGTAGTGCTTGGTTCGATTCTCAGAATCCCACTAGGTTATTATGCGAATGTTATTGGAGCAAGAAATATTTTTCTTATTAGTTTCATTGCATTACTTTTCCCAGTCTATTATTTAAGTACGGCCACGTCATTTACTAGTTTAATTATTAGTGGCGTTTTTTTAGGTGTCAGTGGAGCAACTTTTTCCATCGGTGTTACTTCCCTTCCTAAATATTATCCGAAGGAAAAACATGGACTCATTAACGGAATTTATGGGATGGGTAATATCGGTACAGCTATTTCGACATTTGCTGCACCTGTCATAGCGTTAAAATTTGGCTGGCAATTAACTGTTCAATTTTATATTGGGTTGTTGCTTGTTTTTATTGCTATAAACTTTTTCTTAGGTGATAGACAGGAAAGTCGCGTGAAACAGCCAATTATGCAACAAATTAAAGGTGTTTATAAAAATGAAAAACTGTGGTTTTTCTCGTTGTTTTATTTCATTACTTTTGGCTCTTTCGTTGCTTTTACAGTATTTCTCCCAAGTTTTCTCGTTGATTATTATGCATTAGATAAAGTTGATGCTGGGCTAAGAACGGCTGGTTTTATTATTATAGCGACAGCGGTTCGGCCAATAGGTGGATGGTTAGCTGATAAATTTCAGCCATTATTTATTTTAATGGGAGTATTTACTGGGTTAACCTTTGCTGCCATTATTTTAGCCTTTTCTCCCGCTATCGGTTTGTATACGGTAGGGGTGCTGTTAATTGCCTTTACTGCTGGGGTTGGTAATGGGGTCATATTCAAACTCGTCCCTTTTTATTTTAACAAACAAGCTGGGATTGCTAACGGAATTGTATCGATGATGGGAGGACTAGGAGGCTTTTTTCCACCAATTTTATTGTCGGTTATTTTCTCCATTACTGGGTCGTATGCAATTGGCTTCATGGCCTTCTCGCAAGTAGCCCTCGTTAGTTTAGTATTAGTGTTATGGTTATATTACATGGATAGGTTATCATTATCGAATGAAGTCTTTCAATCGACTGGAAAAGGCATTATCGTTGCAGATAAAAAAGGGAAGATTATTTCCGTCAATCCTGCATTTACTACTTTAACAGGGTATGAATTAAATGAAGTTATTGGGAAAAATCCTAGTATGTTAAGCTCGGGCAAACAGGATGAGGCATTTTATGAAAAGATGTGGGATACAATTAATGAAGAGGGTATGTGGCAAGGAGAAGTATGGAACGTACGAAAAAATGGCGAACAATATTTGCAGTTGTTGACAATCAATTCGATTGAAGATGCTTCAGGTGACATTGTTCGTTATGTTGGTACATTTAGTGAATTGACCCCTTAGTAAGTTAGCAAATAAGAAGAAGTGAAAATTTTTATCATTATTTTGAAGGGTGAAAAAATAGATTGAGAAAACCGATTGAAGTGAATAAAGCAATTCAACTTGTTGTTGACTATAGTAAACGAACTGCGACAGAGTCTGTCAATCTTATTAAGGCACATGGGAGAATTTTGGCGGAACCAATAGTGGCAAAACATGATGTTCCACCATTTGATCGCTCTGCCTACGATGGCTTTGCAATTCGTGCTGAAGATACAGTTCAGGCAACAGAGGCAACCCCCGTGGAATTTCGTGTGGTCGGTGAAATTGGTGCTGGTTATTTAGGTGACAAGCCAATCGAAGAAAATGAATCCTATCGTATTATGACAGGGGCAATGATTCCTGAAAATGCGGATGCAGTCGTTATGTTAGAAGATACGAAGGAAACGGCTGAAGGTTTTACTTTGACAAAGTCGTTGCAAACGAATGATAACATTTCCCACCGTGGGGAAGATGCTGGTGTTGGGGAAGAGTTAATTGGGATGGGAAGTGTGATCCATCCGGGGACAATTGCTTTACTTGCCACCTTTGGATATGCAAAAGTAACTGTGGCAAAGCCACCGTTTGTTAGTATTGTTTCTACTGGAACAGAACTGTTAGACGTGACAGATGAGTTACAACCTGGAAAAATACGAAATTCCAATGGTCCGATGTTAATGGCCCAACTGAAAAGAATGGGCATTCCATTTCAATCTCTCGGCATGATGGAAGATGACCTTGATGCATGTACACATATCGTTGAAAAAGCATTAAACACATCTGATATCGTCATGACAACCGGTGGTGTTTCTGTCGGGGATTTTGATTATTTACCGGAAATTTATCGCCGACTCGGTGCTAAGGTTTTATTTAATAAAGTAAGTATGCGTCCAGGAAGTGTTACAACAGTGGCAGTGTTAGATGAGAAATTGTTGTTTGGCTTATCGGGAAATCCTTCAGCTTGTTTTACTGGATTTGAATTGTTTGCTCGTCCAGCAATATTGACGATGATGGGGTGTAACCAACCCTATTTACCACGGATGAAAGCAATGTTAGGGGAAGATTTTCCAAAACAAAATCCATTTACCCGATTTGTTCGTGCTATTTGGTCAATGGAGTCAAACAAGCCAGTTGTCGTCCCAGCAGGGTTTAATAAATCAAATGCTGTTTCGTCGATTGCCCGTGGAAACGGGATTATCGTACTTCCAAAAGGGTCTCAAGGTTATCTAAAGGGCGATGAAGTAGATGTTTTATTGTTAGGGCAAGAACAGGGAGTAGAAAATTGGGAGCTCGAATAAAAACGTTGCATATTGTAGGATTTAAAAATAGCGGTAAAACAACATTAGTGAAGCGATGGATTGCATTATTGAAAAACCAAGGTTTAAACGTCGCCGTGATTAAACATCATGGTCATGGAGCATCATTAGCGATGCCGGATGAACATAAAGATTCGGTGCAATATTTGTTAAGTGGTGCAGATGCCTCACTCGTATCCGGAGGCGGTAAAACTCAATATATAGTAAACAAGCCGTTAAATTTTTCTCAGTTAATCTATTTGGCAGCTCTAGAAAATCCTGACGTCATTTTAGTAGAAGGGTACAAACAAGAGACTGGTGATAAAGTTGTGTTACTCCGTGATGACGATGATTGGGATGAACTCTGTCAATTGTCAGGCATTCAACTTGTTGTCGGTGAATTGAGTGAAAATATTCGTTTCCCAAGCGTTCCATCTCGAACTCACGGTGCTAGATTAGATGAATGGCTATTAAAATGGATGAAAACAGAATAGTCATCAAAGCAAATTTTGCTGAATAGATTTATTTTATGGGGATATTTTTTAAAGACAGAAAAGGTCGATAGTATGCAACTGAAAAATAATGATGTAGGCATTGTGTTAGCGGGGGGCATGTCAAGTCGATATGGCTCTCCTAAAGCATTTGAACAGTATGGTGGGAAAGCATATTTTACCATTGTTCATGATATTTTGTCATCTGTCTGTTCCCGTGTTATTATCGTTACAAACGAACAATTACAACATAAGTTTCCCAAAGATTATGAAACTATCGTTGATCTTCCTATGGTGAAAGGAAAAGGACCTTTAGCAGGGATTTATACGGTGATGTCACATGTTAACGCTGAACGGTATGTTGTCCTTCCCTGTGATATGCCGCTTATCACAACTGATGTCATTTGCTATCTCATCCAACATTATCAACCACTTATCACAGTAGCCACAGAGCATAAAACGATTCACCCACTCGTATCAATTTGGAGCAAAGATGTGAAAGAACAGCTTTTTCATTCGTTACAAACGAATCAATTAATGATGAAAAAAGTGTTAGAAACAATAAAGACACATTATTTACCTGTCGATCATCTGTCCAGGAATCGACCAGTTTTAATGAATGTAAATACACGTGAAAATGTAAAGGAGTTGAGAAAATGGACCCAATCGTCGATGTCCTCGGAAGGCCAATAAGGGATTTACGAATTTCAGTGACAGATCGCTGTAATTTTCGCTGTACATATTGTATGCCGAAGGAGATTTTTGGGGATGATTATCAATTTTTACCAAAGGAAGCATTGTTAAGTTTTGAAGAAATCGAACGATTAGCGACCATTTTTGCTACTTTGGGAGTAAAAAAGCTCCGTCTTACCGGGGGCGAGCCGTTATTACGTAAAGATTTGCCCTATTTAATAAAGAAATTACACGATATAAATGGGATTGAAGATATCGGCCTTACAACAAATGCCGTCATGTTAGGGGCTTTAGCTGACAAATTATATGATTCAGGATTAAGGCGGCTGAATATTAGCCTAGATGCTCTCGATCCATTTGTTTTCGGGGAAATGAACGGACGGGGAACAAATCCACAAATTGTCCTACGTAATATTGAATTTGCAAAAGAAATAGGCTTTCATTTGAAAGTAAACATGGTCGTACAAAAGGATGTTAATGAACATGAAATTTTACCGATGGCCATGCATTTTAAGGAACGAGGGATTACCTTACGATTCATTGAATTTATGGATGTTGGTAATGATAATGCGTGGAGTTTTGCCAAAGTTGTCACGAAAAAGCAAATGTTAAATCTGTTACAATCAGAATTTGAACTTGAGCCTATTGATGCTGATTATTTTGGGGAAGTGGCGCAACGATATCGTTACAAAGACAATGGTGTAGAAGTTGGTTTTATTACGTCAGTGTCAGAATCTTTTTGTTCTTCATGTACGCGAGCACGATTGTCATCTGACGGTAAACTATACACTTGTTTATTTGCTTCCGACGGCTTTGATATAAAAGAATTACTACGTTCAGGAAAAACCGACAAGGAAGTAACCGAGGCAATCAGTAACGTTTGGCAAAAACGAGCAGACCGTTATTCAGATGAACGGACAGAAGAAACCGCAAAAAAACGCAAAAAAATAAACATGAGTTATATCGGTGGGTAGATGGGGGATAAGGGTATGACTGAAAAAAAACAATATATTTTAGCACTTGATCAGGGAACAACGAGTTCACGAGCAATTATATTTAATTATGAAGGGGAAATAGTTGAAACAGCACAAGAAGAATTTGAACAGTTTTTTCCAAAGGCAGGTTGGGTCGAACATGATGCTAATGAAATATGGACTTCGATGCTCGGTTGTATAACGGAGGTTTTGCGCAAATCTGATATTCATCCGACACAAATTAAAGGGATTGGTATAACGAATCAACGTGAAACAACTGTCGTTTGGAATAAACATACTGGGAAACCCATATACCGTGCAATTGTTTGGCAATCCCGTCAGTCAGAAGACATATGTATGACCTTAAAAAAGGGTGGTCATGAACAGACGTTTAAGGAAAAAACGGGATTATTAATCGATCCTTATTTTTCTGGGACAAAAGTAAAATGGATTTTGGATCATGTTGAGGGTGCTCGTGAAAAAGCTGAGAATAGTGATTTACTTTTTGGTACTATTGATACATGGTTAATTTATAAATTGACAGGGGAGAAGGTCCATGTAACTGACTATTCAAATGCTTCTCGAACTTTGATGTTTAATATAAAGGAATTATCATGGGATGAGGAGTTATTAAAAATTTTAACAATCCCACCATCAATGCTTCCCGAGGTCCGTTCATCTTCAGAGGTTTATGGAAATACGATAAGTTATCATTTTTTCGGTTATGAAATTCCTATTGCTGGAGTGGCAGGAGATCAACAGGCAGCCTTATTTGGCCAAGCCTGTTTTAATAAGGGAATGGTAAAAAACACTTATGGCACCGGTTGTTTTATGTTAATGAATACTGGGAGTGAAATGGTAACGTCAGAACATGGATTGTTAACAACACTAGCTTGGGGATTAAATGGAAAAGTTGAATATGCTCTAGAAGGTAGTGTGTTCATTGCTGGTTCAGCAATCCAATGGTTAAGAGATGGATTGAAACTAATCGAGACTGCATCGGAAACTGAGGGACTTGCTACATCAGTTTCATCCACAGAAGGTGTTTATATTGTACCCGCATTTGTAGGATTAGGGACACCATATTGGGATACTGAAGCCAGAGGTGCAGCATTCGGTTTAACAAGGGGCACGACAAAAGCCCATTTTGTTCGGGCCACTTTAGAATCTTTAGCTTATCAAACGAAAGACGTTTTGACAGCAATGGTTACTGATTCAAGTATTAACTTAGAGACATTACGTGTTGATGGTGGGGCTGTAAAAAATGATTTCTTAATGCAATTTCAAAGTGATATGTTAGGGGTACCAGTGGAGAGACCTAAAGTTCAAGAAACTACAGCGTTAGGTGCAGCATACTTAGCAGGCTTGGCTGTAGGTTATTGGAGAAAAAAGGGAGAAATTGCTACCCAGTGGAAAACAGACAAAATATTTAAAAGCCAATTTTCAGAAAAAGAACGACAAAATTTATACGGTGGATGGCAAGAGGCGGTGGAAGCAACAAGAAAGTTTAAGAAATATGTTTTAAGGGAATGAGGAATAAAAATGGAATTACCAACTGGAGTAATACCAGCAGTAAGAAAAATGAAGGATTTTGAATATTCTTTGAAATTGAAAAATAAATGGATTATCCTCCTAGACACTAGACTAAGCCAGTTGAAAAGTATGGTAGATTATGCTAGGAGGTCTAACAAAAAAGTGTTAATTCATGTTGACTTAATCCACGGTCTCAAAACAAATGAATTTGGAATGGAATTTTTGTATGAGTATGTAAATCCTGATGGAATTTTAACAACTAGGGGAAATATGATAACTTATGCTAGAAAAAAGGGAGTATTATCAATTCAAAGAATGTTTCTAATTGATAGGGGGGCAGTAGAACAAAATTTACAATTAATCAATAGATTTAAACCAGATTGTATAGAAGTATTACCAGGACTTTTACCCTCGATGATACAGGATATAAGATTACATACAAAAATCCCTATTATTGCTGGTGGCTTAATTGAAAACAAGGAACAGGTCGAAAGTGTAATAAAGGCGGGTGCAATTGGAATATCAACTTCTAGTAGGGAGGTTTGGGGTGAAATTTAAAAAAGTCTGAAGGGACTAGGCCCCACCAATTTTAAATTAAATAAATGTATAAATGTTTTAAAAATTGAAAATTGAAATTTTTTGAATTTTTGAAAATCACATTGACAAATAAACATACCTATGCTACCATCCTATTTACAAGTTAATATTTTTTAAGTGATGGAGGAATGGAGATCCCACATTTACCTTGTTTATAAATAAGCTGAGGTATTTGTTTGTGGATCTTTTTATTTTTCTGATAACAATTCGCCTAACTTTAGAATCTTATAACAATTTATAAAAAGGAGAGGAAAGTGATGAGAAGAGAAAAGTTAGATAACTATGATGTTATTGTTGTTGGGGGTGGCCCCGGGGGAATACCAGCTGCAATTTCATCATCGAGAGCGGGAATGAAGACCCTGTTAGTTGAAAGAAACTCTTTTCTTGGTGGAGTAGCATCAACGGGATTGCCGATTTTGGCTTTTTATGATAGAACGGGTTCACAAGTTGTTGGGGGAATTGGTGATGACCTTATAAAAAGGCTAACAAAAATAGGAGGAAGTTTTGGAGGGCATTTGCCTTGTCCCTTACACAATTCATTCACTCCTGTAAATGGCTTTTCCTTCAGACATGTCGCTGCAGAAATGTGTAAGGAGGCTGGTGTAGATCTCTTGTTTTCAACAGAAATTAAGGATGTTTTTGTTGAAGATGGAAAAGTGACTGGTGTTGAATTGTTTTCTAGAAGTGTCGTTTATGATGTGAATTGTAAAGTCCTAATTGATGCCACTGGAGACGGGACAGCAGCATACTTAGCGGGGGCAATGTATGAAAAAGGAAATGAGGAAGGGCAAATTCAGCCTGTATCCCTAGTGTTTAGCGTTGGTAATGTAAATGTTGAAGAATTATTAAATTATATTAAAGAGAATCCTGAAACTTTTGAAACCCCAGATACATATGGAGAAGGGATGGAATACACTTTAGACTACTTCTTAAATACAGATTCATTCTATTTTACGGGGTTTGGAGAATTTATTGAAGAGGCTAAACGGAATGGTGATTTTGATGTGCCAAGAGATCGAGTAATATTTGCAAAGCAACCGAATAAGAACGAAATTGTCATCAATGCAACAAGAATGATAAATGTTGATCCAACAGACCCGGTAAGCTTAAGTGAGGCAGAAATAGAAGGGCATAGACAAGTACAAAATTTAGTGAAATTCTTTCAAAAATATTGTCCGGGCTTTCAAGAATGCTTTTTAGCAAATACAGCCTCTGGTACTTATGCGAGAGAAAGTAGAAGGATTACAGGTATTAAAACGATAACAAAGGAAAATATAGATAAACTATTAGTACCCGAAGATAGTGTGGCATTAGCCGGATATAACATTGATATTCATCAGGTAGGAAGTGGATTACACTTTTTACCCGCGAAACATGCAATTGGTATACCCTATGGCTGTTTAGTTTCTAAAAATATCGAAGGCTTGTTAACAAGTGGCAGATGTATTTCAGTAGAACCATTCCCTTTTGGTCTTACACGAGCCATGGCAACATGTATGGCAATTGGTGAAGCAACAGGTGCCGCTGCAGCAATGGGAATAAAGGAGGGTGATTTACTGTCAGAAATAGACGTAAGTAAGTTAAGAGCCAACTTAATTGAAAATGGCGCAATTTTATAACTATAAGATAATAAAATTTTAGGAGGAAAACAATGAATAAAAAATGGATGGTATTATTTCTTTTTGCTCTAAGTCTAGTATTAATTGTTGGATGTTCATCAAATGACAATGGGAACTCGGGTGCATCAGATAATAATAAAAATAATAATGAAGGTCAAACGGATTCTGATCAAGTAACAAAGATAAAGTTTGGACATACCTTAACTGAAGATTCAAACTGGCATCAAGGGGCGTTACATTTTGCTGAATTAATTAAGGAACGAACTGATGGCAGATATGAAGTGGATATATTTCCAAATGGACAAATATCATCAGGTAATCAACAAAAGGCTATAGAAATGTTAAGGCAAGGGAATTATGATGTGGATATTACTTCTGCACTGATATGGTCTGATTTTGACGCTGAATTGGGGATCACCGCATTGCCATGGATTTTACCTACATTAGAATCAGCGGAGGAAATTATCCAAGGTGAAGGTGGACAAATGCTATTGGATATATTGGATAATAATGGTGTGAAAGCAGTTGCAATCGGAGAAACAGGTTATCGTCAAATGCTTAATAATGAACATCAGATAGAGTCACCTGAAGATCTAAAAAATTTAAAGATGAGAGTACCTGGTACGCCACTCTTTTTAGATTTATATAAGGAGTTAGGTGCTGACCCTATAGCGATGGATTTTACTGAAGTGTTTACCTCATTACAGCAAGGAACAATAGATGGTATGGAAGGCGTCGTAGATGTTATGGTAACAAATAGATTCTATGAAGTTCTTGAATATATGTCTGTTAATAATTATAATTTTGATTTCTTTTTCTTTACATTCAGTAATAAATTATTTGACAGCTTGTCTGAAGAAGATCAAGAAATATTTATGGAAGCGGGTAAAGAAGCAACAGAATTTGCAACAAATTATGCAAGAGAGGCAAATGAAGAGGCTTTGGAGTTTTTAAAAGAAGAATTAGAGGTGTATGAACCTTCTGAAGATGTATTAGAGGAATTTAAACAGGCAGCAGGACCAATTTACGAACAATATAAAGATGATTACAGTCAAGAACTAAGGGAAGCATTTAACTATTTAGAATAATTATGGTAAATTAAACATTATAATAATATATTTATACTTATAAAATCCTTTTAATTAATTATTTATTAAATGGTAAATACAATGTGTTATAAAAGGAGGAAGAGCCTAAGTGACTGGATTAAAATTTATTGATAAATTAGAGGAGTATTTAGTAGCATTTTTCTTAGCCATTATGGCCATTATTAATTTTGGAAATGTCATTTCTAGATATTTTTTAAAAGCTTCATGGTCATTCACTGGAGAAATATTAATTATCTTATTTGTCTGGGTGGTTATGTTAGCAGCAGCTATAGGTTATAAACGTTCAGAACATTTAGGTCTCCCTCTTATTCTTGATCTTGTTCCTGCTGTATTAAAGAAATCATTAATTGTTTTTTCTGGATTAATGTCAATAATTTTAATGGTGGCGCTTGGAATTAGTGGGTATAACATGGTCAGTCAACAAATAGAATTTAATCAAACAACTTCTGTACTTTTATTGCCAGAATGGTTTGCCGGTATATCAGTCCCTATTGGCTCCCTTTTAGTCATCATTAGGGTGATTCAGTCGACACTAAATCAACTAGCTAGTCTAAGGGAAGGGGAGGAAGAATAGTGTTTGGGCTTATTTTAATCGGTTCATTCTTACTGCTAATTTTATTGAACGTACCTATCGCAGTCTCCCTAGGTATATCTTCACTAATAGGACTTTGGTATACTGATACTTCATGGAATATTCTAGCACCAACTGTGTATTCTTCAATTAGTAAATTTTCCTTGTTAGCCATTCCATTTTTTATTTTAGCTGGTTTAATTATGGAAAAGGTTGGAATATCAAAAAGGTTAATACATTTTGCTCAAACACTTTTGGGAGGTTTACGGGGTGGTCTAGCATTAACAACAGTTGTAGTGGCCGTCTTTTTTGCAGCAATTTCTGGTTCAGGCCCTGCAACAGTAGCTGCTCTAGGGGTAATTTTAATTCCAGCCATGATTAAGCAAGGTTATACTAGAGGGATGTCCGGTGCATTATTAAGTTCCGCGGGAAGTATAGGGATTATAATCCCACCATCAATAGCATTCATCATATATGCTTCTTTAGTACAAGTATCCGTAGCTGAAATATTTATAGCCGGTGTTCTCCCAGGATTGATACTGGCAGTAGCTTTTATATTTTGTAGTTATTATTTAATTAGAAATAATACTAAGTTAATTTCATCCGTAAATAAGTATACATTAAAGGAAAAACTGATTGCCTTTAGAGATGCTTTTTGGGGTCTTATGGCACCTGTCATAATTTTAGGGGGAATTTATTCGGGGATTTTTACTCCAACGGAATCTGCTGGTATAGCCGTTATTTATGGATTATTTGTAGGTGTATTTATTTATAAGGAAATTTCTATAAAAGGGATCATCAAGGTTTTAGTTGATTCAGCAATGTCAACCGCCGTGATCATGTATATTGTTGCATTTGCAACAGTTTATGCATGGTTACTAACTACTTCTTTATTAGCCGATGATATTGCTAATGGAATTATTTCAATAAGTACGAATGCAATCTTAATTTTGTTATTAATGAATGTTGTCTTTTTAATTGCTGGTTTTTTCCTAGATACTATATCTGCATATTTTATATTAATCCCAATCATGTTTCCTATAGCGATGGAACTAGGAATTGATCCTGTACATTTTGGAGTATTTTTTACTGTTAACTTAGCCATTGGTCAGTTTACACCACCTGTGGGAGTAAATCTCTTTGTAGCTGCAAATATAGGGAAAATACCCCTTCAGGAGCTAATTGTTAATATTATTCCTTATATAATAGCAGCAATTATCGCACTACTTATCATAACATTTGTACCATGGTTTTCATTATGGTTACCCTCAATAATGATGTAAAACAATTTATTTAATTAAAAGTGAAAATGTTTGTGTGGAGAAATGGAGTAATTCACAAGGTTTAATGCCAAAGAGTCATATTGGCATTAAACTTTGTTTTTTTTTAGTATGAAATCCAAAACCCCATTGGAGGAATAAATATGAAATATTTTTCAAGTAATAATAGAAATAATATTGTTAAAAGTATACAAAGAAATGAATTTGATCTCTTCATTATCGGTGGTGGTATTACGGGGGCGGGGATTGCATTAGATGCTGCTCAACGTGGATTAAGTACATGTTTAATTGATATGCAAGATTTTTCGTCTGGTACATCTAGTCGTTCAACCAAACTAATCCATGGAGGACTTCGATATTTAAAACAATTTGAATTTGGCCTCGTTGCTGAAGTAGGAAAAGAGAGAGCTATTGTTTATGAAAATGGTCCACACGTTACAACGCCGGAATGGATGATGCTTCCTTTTTATAAAGGTGGTACCTTTGGTCCTTTTTCAACAAGTATTGGTTTAAAGATTTATGATTTTCTAGCAGGTGTTAAAAAACCGGAGAGACGTAAAATATTGAATCCTAAAGAGGCTTTGGAGAAGGAACCATTATTATCTAAACAAGGACTAAAGGGTGCCGGCTATTATGTTGAATATAAAACTGATGATGCTCGTTTAACGATAGAAGTGTTAAAAAAAGCAGTAGAATTTGGTGCAAGCGCCATTAACTATGTCAAGGCCAAACAATTTATCTATGAAAATAATCAAATGATTGGTGTTACTGTAGAAGATCAGATAACTGGGGAAACATTTGTGGTTAAAGCGAAAAAAATAATTAATGCAACGGGTCCTTGGGTTGACCATTTAAGGAAATTGGATCAATCAAAATGTGAAAAACCACTTTATATCACTAAAGGTGTTCATCTCGTCTTTTCACAAAAAGAATTTCCTTTACACCAAGCAATTTATTTTGATACAGAAGATAAACGAATGGTATTTGCGATTCCTCGGGGGGATAAAACATATGTTGGTACGACAGATACAACATATTCAGGTGATTTTATGAACCCAAAAGTAACCAAAATGGATCGGGAATATTTACTAAATGCAATACAATTTATGTTCCCTACTTTGAACTTAACAGGAGAGGAGGTTGAATCAAGCTGGGCAGGATTACGTCCGTTAATTGCTAAATCAAGAAAGAATCCGAGTGAAATTTCCCGAAAAGATGAATTGTTTATTTCCGAAACTGGACTTATTACTATAGCGGGAGGCAAATTAACGGGTTATCGTAAAATGGCTGAAGAAGTAGTTAATCACGTTGTTGAACAATTGAAACGGGAAGAAGGAGTTATATATTCAGAATCGGGAACAAAACATTTACCTATTTCCGGGGGTGATGTAAAGGGATCCAAAAATTTTGATCAATATAAAGTTGAGAAAGCGCATTTAGGCGAGAAGTACGGTATGGAATATAGGAATGCTTATAAACTTGTTCAACATTATGGATCTAATGTAGAAATAATTTATGGGCTGTATCATCAAACTTTGAAAGATTTTAACAATGCTGGAATTAATTCAATTCTGTATGCTGAAGTACTCTATGCTATGCAATACGAAAGTGCCTATACTTTGGCTGATTTTTTCATTAGGAGAACGGGATATTTGTACTTTAACATAAAATTTGTACAGGATGAGTTAGAAAATGTAAGCAATGTGATGGGAAAATATTTGAAATGGTCAAAAGATCAAAAGGAAAATTATGAAGCCGAGGTAAAGCAACTTTTACATGAGGCTAAAACAACCCTTTTTTAGTTTGAACTATCCTTCAGACCCCGTTTGTCACTAAAATATAGAATTAAATAACTCATCAAATAAAGTATACTAGTGAAAGCAAAAAGCGCAAAAATACTGGGAGTCAATGCCAAATAAATACTCATTGGTAACGACCATATAAAAGCAATTAATAAAAAAGGTTTTCTAGCGGTGATTGTCGCTCCCAATGCTAAACATGCTGGTAGCAACAACATCATCAATGTTCGGGTGATTGTCTCGCTATCCACAGGATCAGTCGTATATGGATTGAAAAAAATCAGAACAATCCATAATACTATACTAACAATGCTTGCTGATATACCTAGTATTTTTGCAAATGACCTCATTTTCATCTGGCCCCTTTTCTTATCATTTTATCCTTTTAACACAAACACATACTAGTTAAAATTCAACGCTACAATCCAATTCTTACTTACCTCCATTATAAACTATTCCCTATGAAAAAAGATAACTTTTGTAAAAGTTATCTTGATCATGCTTTGCTAAAATTAAATTAATTTTTTGAAGGCTAATCGTTTATTTAAAAAGTAAATTATAGGGATGGCAATTATCATCGTTATAAACTCCCCAATTCCTGTCGTTAGCCAAATAAATATAAAAGAAAACTCTAACCCCGCAAAAACTTTCAACATATAGGCAATGATAAACATGTTTACCGAAAATATAACGGAATTAATGAACATGAGGGTAAATTTATTTGTTATCCATCGACTACATAACATGGTTATGACGAGGGAGACAATCGTATGGGTTAACCCGAATAAAATATCAATTTTTACCGGAGATAACAACAAATTGGCCATAAAAACCCCAATAACAATTCCGAAAAAATACTTTTTGTTAAACACAATCAAATGGTTAAAAAACTCAGAAATTCGAAATTGAATATGAGTAAATCCGAATGGTGCAATTAACCAAGTGACGACAAAATAAAGTGCAGCAACAAGTGCATTGACAACAAGTGTCTTGATGTTCATGATACATTTCTCCTTAGTTTTTTTACGTTGGATGGTCTCGAACAACGTTTTGCTATTTGTATACTTTTACATCATAACATATTTGGGGGAAAATTTAAGTGTTAATTATTTAAAGGAAAGTCGAAAGCACTAAAAGACCCTAAAATAATTTATCTACTTTTTACCTATTCTTAACCTTCGCCATGTAAACTAACGTTATGGTGATAAATTGTTGTGATATGGAGGATACCAATTACAGTAAAATTATAGTAAAATAGAATTATATTTAATTATTAACTGAATTTTTGAAAAAGTTGTTTTAAAGCTCGTCTACTCATATGTTATAGCAAGCAGGTGTATAGAATGACCAACCATCCATCAAAGAGAATGTTTTTGTTAATTGGGTTGTTGCTTATCACATTAGGATATGCATCAATGACTGCCTACGCAGAAACAGGGAACGAATATCAGGATAGCATTACTTTATTTAACGATACTGAAAAAATTAACGCTGATCGTAAAATTGATATTTTAATAGATGAACATAATGAATATGTCATTGATAATATTGTGATGGGAAATTTATTTCATCGATTTAAGCCATATACACAAATTGGTCGCCCAAATTTTGGTTATACGGATGCCACCTATTGGGTACGTTTAGAATTGCAAAATCGATCTGATCTCACAGATTGGTTATTAGAGATTGATAGTCCCAAAATTAATGAGGTAATCTTATATAGTCGGGATCCTTATGGGGATGTACATAAAAAAGAAACTGGTAATTTTTATCCATTTGGTGAAAGAGATGTCAATCACAGAAACTTAGTTTATAAGCTTTATATTGATAAGGGAAAAACTAAAACATATTATTTGAGTCTTCGCACTGGAGGCTCGATGCAAATACCGATCACCATTTGGAACCCCGATGAATTTAGTCAGGCAAGTCAAAATGTGTATTTACTGTTCGGTATTTTGATAGGTGTTTCCGTTATTATGTCCCTTTATAATTTGTTCCTTTATTTTTCCGTAGGAGACCGTAGCTATTTGTATTATGTTTTATTTGTCATCATGAATGCATTGCTTTTTTTGACTGAATCTGGCTTATCATTTCAATTTTTGTGGCCTGAACAGGTTGAGTGGAACTTAAGGGCAACAATTTTTATAATGGCTTTTGGGAATACATCTGCTTTACTATTCACCCGTAGTTTTTTACATACAGATGAGCTAATTCCGAAAATAGACCGGTTATTTATATTCCTTATCGTTATTAGTTCATTAGTTGGAATTTGGGGACTGTTTTCACTGACATATGCAATGTATGCGACACTTTTTTGTACATTATTAACTGTGTCACTCGTTATTCCAACCTCATTTGTCAGTCTGAGTAAAGGCTATCGCCCGGCTTTGATCTTTGCCTTAGCATGGACGATATTCCTGTTTGGTGTATTTATGTCGATATTAGTTGAAATTGGCACACTTCCACTAACCACATGGACAAAATACGCATGGCAGGTCACTACAGTAATTGAGGTTGTCGTATTATCCCTCGCATTGGGTGATAAGTATAAAGTAATCAATGAAGAAAAAAAGAAAATTGAGCAGGAAGTAATCAAGAGCCGTGAACAAGCGCTAGAAAATATGAAAAAATTAGATAAGCTAAAGGATGAATTTTTAGCAATTACTTCTCATGAATTACGTACCCCTTTAAATGGTATCATTGGCATTGCAGAAACATTACAGGATGGAGTTGCTGGGGAAGTTTCCGAGGAAGTACATTCGCACTTAAGGATGATTATCCTAAGCGGCAGGCGGCTATCAAATTTAGTTAATGACATTTTAGATTTTTCAATGTTACAAAACGATGAATTAGTCATTAATCCAAAGCCAGTTAACTTATATGAAGTGACGAATGTTGTGTTAACAGTATGTCAACCATTAGTGAGAGATAAACCAGTTACACTCATAAATGATATTGATGAAGATATTTCATTAGTATTTGCTGATGAAAATCGAGTACAACAAATTTTATATAATCTTATAGGCAACGCGATTAAGTTTACCGAATCAGGCCATGTATCAGTATCGACGATTTTACAAAAAGAAAAGTTGGAGATCTCGGTTAAAGACACTGGAAATGGCATTCCCGAGAGTCAAATGGAGACAATATTTTTACCTTTCCACCAAGGGGATCGTGAAGTTTTCTCTGAATCTAGTAATACAGGAATAGGGTTAAGTATTACGAAGAATTTAGTTGAATTACATGGTGGGGAGATTAAAGTCAAATCAACAATTGGTCAAGGTACTAAATTTTATTTTACTTTGCCGTTGGCTGATAGTGAAGCTTCTTTAATGAAAGAAGTCAGTGCAACTATAGTAACAAGGGAAGTTCCTGAAGTTGAAACACTTATGATTGATACAAAGAATATTCCCTTCAGGGAACAACATGCGAAAATTTTAATTGCTGACGACGAACAAGTTAATCTACAAGTATTAAGAAATCAACTCGTTTTGGAAGGTTATGATATTGTTGCTGTATCCAATGGGGAAGATGCAATAAAAGAAATGCAAAAACAGTCATTTGACTTGTTAATATTAGATATCATGATGCCAAAAATGTCTGGTTATGAAGTTTGTCAGTGGATTAGAAAACGCTATTCCTTAATGGAACTGCCAATCATAATGTTAACAGCTAAAAATCAAGTAAAAGATAAGATTACTTCATTTGAAGTAGGGGCAAATGATTATTTAGCAAAACCGTGTGAAAAAGAAGAGTTATTATCGAGAGTAAGAACACTCATACAATTAAGAAGATTAAATGAACAACTACAAGAGCTAAATCGTAATTTGGAGAAAAAGGTTCAAGAGAGAACGATAGAATTGCAAGAGACAAATCTTCACTTACAACAGATGACAGAGTCTCGTCAACAGATGCTAGCAAATATTGCCCATGAAATAGGTACCCCTGTCACACTTATTCACGGATTTGTGCAAGGGGTTCAGGAAGGAATGATAACTATCGATCATCCTCGATATTTGGAAATGGTCTCACATAAGGTTGGGATTTTAGGCCGTTTAATTAATGATTTATCAGATTTATCAAAACTTGAAGCAGGAAAAATAAATCTAATTCAAGATGAAGTAAGAATGAATCAAAATCTGTTAGGGATGTTTCATAAGTTGGAAATGGACGTTGTGGAATCGGGACGTTCGATGACATTGTTAACGCCAGTAAAAGAAGTAAAAATGATGGATATGATTTGTTATATTGACGTAGAAAGAATGGAACAAGTATTTTCGAACCTCGTATGGAACGCAATTAAGCATACTTCTATGGAGGATGGAGAAATCAACATGTCAATTTCCGTTAATGAAATGAAAAAGGAATTGACGATAGGCATCCATGACAATGGCATAGGTATTGCAAAAGATGATTTGCCCTTTATTTTTGACCGTTTTTATAAAGTAACACCCTCATCTGCTGATGATGAAAAAGGAACGGGATTGGGACTCGCCATTGCAAAAGAAATTGTTGAAACACACGGCGGTCACATTACGGTTGAGAGTGAAGAAAATAAAGGTACTAGCTTTTTCGTAACATTACCAATTGACCAATTAATGAAGGCGGGGTAACCATGGAAAAAAGTACAATATTAATTGTCGATGATGAAACGGGAATTCGGGAGCTCATTCGAATGTATTTAGAAAAAGAAGGATATGAAGTGTTGGAGGCAGAAAACGGAGAGCAGGGAATTGAGTTAGCGACTTCTTTACATCCTCAGTTAATTTTACTTGATATTGAAATGCCTAATATGACCGGTTTTGAAGTGTGCCGCCGAATAAGACAAGAAATGACAGTGCCCATTATTTTCTTGAGTGTTCGAAGGGGAGTAATGGATAAACTAAAATGCTTTGAATTAGGTGGAGATGATTATGTTGAGAAACCTTTTGATTACGCGGAACTTGAGGCAAGAATAAGGGTTAACCTTCGTCGATACAACACGGAAGTGGACACAAGTGAAGGAAATATATTACAGTATGATGAATTGAAAATTAATTTGGAAAGTTATGAATGTTATGTAGACGACCAATTAATAGACTTAACCCCGAAGGAAATTCAACTATTAATTGAATTAGCAACACGCCCAAATCAAATGCTTAGTGCTGAACAATTATATGATAAAGTATGGGGATTTGAATCTTATGGGGACTTGCAAACAGTTAAGGTACATATAAGTAACATTCGTCGAAAATTAGAAAAAGACCCAGCAAATCCAAAGTTTATCCTTACGACACGTGGTCTAGGCTATCTATTTAGGGATAGTAAAACAGTCACTAACAAAAATTAAATTGGAAACCACATCAACCCTAAGATAATTTCTTGGGGTTGTCATTTTTTCATGAGGTTTAGCTTAAAATTGAATTTAGTAGTTATGAGCGACCT
>DKGO01000153.1 GCA_002453315.1 Caryophanales bacterium UBA6768
CAAAATAGATAATCCTTATTATAGTATTCAACATGAAATTTTCTTTATCCATAAATTTTAAAAATAAAGAAGGATTTTGAGTTTTTGTGTCGAATAATGTTATTAGTGATTAAAATTTAATAGCAGAAAGGATGAAATAATGTTAGAAACCCCTGCTACATTAGCTGAAGCAATTTTATTTAAAGCCTGTCAGCAACATGCATCAGATATCCACTTTTTCCCCACAGAAAATGAATCCGATGTTGATATTTATTATCGAATATTTGGTATTCGTCAACTAGATAGAACAATTTCTAAAGATAGATATCAAATGCTTTTAACGTATTTTAAATTTTCCTCACATATGGATATTGGTGAAAAGCGTAAACCCCAAAGTGGTATATTACCATTTATTGATAACCAGTCAAAAAAATATTCATTACGTTTATCAACACTTCCCCACAGTTATCTTGAGAGTTTATCTATACGCATTCTTCCCCAAGATGATACACCATTATTCAATCAATTATTTCTTTTTCCTAACCAATTTAATAAAATGAAATCATGGATGCACTTAGGGTCCGGAATAATTATGCTTACTGGTCCAACTGGAAGTGGAAAAACAACCACGATGTATGCATTATTACAATCGATGTTACAACAACGTTCATTTCAAGCAATTACATTGGAGGACCCAATCGAGCGAAGGATAGACCAAGTTTTACAAGTAGAAATAAATGAAAAAGCAGGGATTGATTATCATACTGGATTAAAGGCTGCATTAAGACATGATCCTGATGTGCTTCTAATTGGTGAAATCCGTGATGCTGAAACAGCTAAGTTCGCCTTCAGAGCCGCATTAACGGGACATTTAGTTTTAACAACATTACATGCTAAAAATGCCGAAGGTACTATCGACAGAATAATCGAGTTAGGGATCAATCGGCTTGATATGAAAGAAACTTTAGTTGCAGTTGCTTCGTTAAAATTACTTCCCATACAAAAATGTGGAGAAGTTTACCGGCAAGCGGCGATTGTTGAACTGCTTGAAGGAGAATCTTTAAAAAATACTATAGAAGGGGATGGTCAGATGACTAAAAATTATCAAACCTTTCAATATTTAAAGCAAAAGGCATATTTATATGGGTTTATTTCAAAAGACAATCTTACCCTTTAAACAAAGAACACACCTAAAGGAAACGAAGCAACTGATCTTTTTAAAAAGGTTAAATAAATTACTCCAAGAAGGTTATCCACTACAAAATGCCTTACAATCATTACAATGGGATAAGGCAATGACACAAACTGTCAATAAAATAATTTATAAAATAAAAAAAGGTAGTCATTTAGATGAAGCGTTTGATGATGCTGGATTTCATGAAATGATTGTTTCTACACTTTATTTTATTAGAATAAATGGAGACTTAACAGGTAATATCATTCAGAGTATTCAGATATTTGAACAACATATACAAAATAAACAAAAATTCATACAAGCCATTCGCTATCCACTGATTTTAACATTTATTTTTCTAATATTATTATACTTTGTAAAAACATCAATTCTCCCCACGTTTGTACAATTTTTCCAAATGAATGCAAGTACCTCACACTCTGTTTTTACTTTCATATCCATCATTAATATCACAATTAATTCATTAGTTTTAATAATAGGTTTTGCATTGGTTAGCTTTGTGTGTTATTTATTCTTTAGAAAAAAAATTACAATTGAAAATAAAATATTATTAATTTCAAAAATACCGATTTTAAGTCGCTTTATTACCATCAAAACATCTTTTTATTTTGCGAATTATTTTAGTACGTTTTTAAAAGCTGGATTATCATTTAAAACAATACTAGAACATATGAACAAGCAAACCAAATTGCCAATTTTATCGTATTATGCCAATCATTTAGGGAACCATTTGTCACAGGGTTTTCGTCTTGCAGACCAATTTAAACAATTTTCATTAATAGATAGTCGAATGGTAAATATTTTTAACAATATTAACAATGAAATATTAGAACAAGACCTTCGTGCATATGCCAATGTATTATATGATACTTTTCAGCAAAAATTGTTGCGTATCATGACATTAATTCAACCAATATTTTTTGTGGTGTTAGCTTGTTTTATTGTATTTATTTATGCCACGTTAATGTGGCCAATGCTTGAATTTATCCAATCAATGTAAAGGGGACATAAAAATGTTGAAAAAACAATCCGGATTTACTCTTATAGAAATGTTAATCGTCATGTCAATTATTACGGTTTTATTATTATTAATCGTTCCTAATGTGTTAGGAAAAGGTGAAAAGATAAATGAAACTGGCTGTCAAGCCTTAGTTGCTGTTGTCCAAGCCCAAGTAAATGCCTATGAACTTGATAAGGGATTTTTTCCTGAGAGTTTAGAACAATTAGAAACAGTTGGTTTTATTAATGAAGACCAGTTGTCTTGTAAAGAACAGAACCTTAATTACTCAAAAAACGATGGCATTGTAAGTTTACCTAATAATGAATAACGAAAAAGGTTTTACATTGGTAGAAATGCTAATTGTTTTATCATTATTAACAGTAATCGTATCAATTTCTGTTTATCTTAGTCTTGATTTCTTAAATAAGCAACAAGAAAAACACTTTTTTGAATTACTTCATTCCGATATTTTTTTTGTACAAAATCAATCCTTTTCTACGTTAAATAAGGCAAGTATCATGTTTCGGGATGGGTATTATGTCGTTTATAAAACATCGAAAGATAGGAACCCATTAATACGTGAGTACCCAAACCATATTTCTTTTTATCATTATGAAAACAATACAATTAGTTTTTTAAACCAAGGGGATATTAATCCCCCGATATCAATTCGTTTTAATAAAAATGGGGAAAATTATAAATTAGTTTTTCCTTTCGGAAAAGGAAGGGCTTATATTGAATAATGATAGTGGATTCACAGTCATTGAGGCTTTAACTGCTATGAGTATCGTAAGTTTCATCATTATCATTACTTTACCAATACACCATTTGTTACAAACAGAAAGAGATATTTTATATGACCGCAGAACATTTAGCTTCTATTTACATGATGAGCTATTACAGGAAAAAAATCGAACAAATGATCAATTGAGAAAGCCATTTATTATTTCCAAAAATAATAAAGAAATTTACATTTATTTTGAAAAAAATGGACACTATTTAAAAGGATGTGTTACATGGACAAATGCTAAAAAAACAGATGAATTACAGTGTTATTACAGCCTTGAAAAACAATAAGGGTTTTACAATGCTCTCGATGTTAATCGTATTAATGATTATTTTGATGACATTCCCTTTTGTTAGTTATTTATTAAAAAATAGTACTTTAATTGGTCAATATGATGATATTTCCGTGCAGCAATTTTTTATATTTATAGAAAAAGATATTTTTGCTGCAAAAGATGCCAATATCAATGGTGATGAATTACTATTGATAAATAAAAATAATGACATTGCCATATATAAGTTAGTTAATCATACGATACGTAGACAACTTAATGGTGGACAAGAATTTTATTTACGTAACGTAGAGAAATTTGATTTACAATCCTTACCTTACGGTTGTAAATTAATCGTTACGACTAAAAAAGGAGGGGTATATGAAAAGTCATTTGAATTTATTGAAAAATGAACAAGGGTTTTATTTGCCTTTTGTTCTGATCGTATCCCTTATTACTCTCTCTGCCCTCATGACATCAACGTACATTTATCAAAATGAATCACGTGCGACTAATTTGTTATTGGAACATTTGGAACTTGAAACGATGAGAAGGGTAACGATTGATCAATTCAAATCAGGAAAACCTTATCAGGAAAATACCAAGGGTGAATACGAATTTGAATTACCAAATGCTCATTCCTATGGGAATTATGAAGTGATAGATGAAAATGTAACCATGTCATTTTATGTTGAAACAGAAAATTTAACATATCATTTTAATTATCGTTTTACTTTAACTATTAATGAACCTTGAACATCCGAAAGACAAACAAATGACAGGGTAAATGATAATATTAGTTGCATATTTGGTCATTTCATTTTAAAATATGTATGAATATTGTACATTCGAACTACAGTAGTCTATAATATATTTGTATGATGTAATGTTGAAAAAAGGAGGGGGAAAAGCATGGACCGTATGTTTCGTGTTCTCGCCTTTTGGACAGGAATATTTACAGTGATGTTTTTTGTAGGTGATATGTACATAGCTGCATCTTTATTCCTTGTACAGACGGCTTTTTTCCTAACATTAAGTTATTTGAAATTATCTGAACGTATGTACATGTATATGTTTGCTGCTTATTTAACAGTGTTTATGGTTGGCTT
>DKGO01000191.1 GCA_002453315.1 Caryophanales bacterium UBA6768
ATAGGGAGTATATGCTGTATAAAATTCTGATCTTGATATCACATGATCAACAACTGATGGTAAAAAATGCTGATATACGCCTGCTCCCAAAAATGACGTATATTCGTTTGAATGGGCATTCTTACTAGCTAAATTAGTCAATTCTTTCTTTAACTCATATTCACTCGGAGCCTGTTTTATTTGATAATCCCCTTTAAATCGTATTTCCTCAGGAATATCTGAAAATAATTCATTCGTAGATGAAACCCCTATTGCATTTAACATTGACTGTTTATCTTCCTCAGTCATCGGTATATAACGTAACCCCATTATGATCCTCCTTATTTATTTCTTTTATAAAATGGTGTTGGTATAACAACAGCCTTTAGTTTTCTTTTCCGTACTTGAATATATACCTCAGTATTGACTTCACTATAATCGATATCTACTATTGCCAGGCCGATATTTTTCTTTAAAGTTGGTGATTGTGTACCCGAGGTAACAAATCCAATCTTTTTATCGTCAGCGGTTAGAACATCGTAGTTAGTTCTAGGAATTCCTTTATCCATCATTTCCAATCCAACTAGTCGACGTGTTACCCCATTTTCCTTTTGCTCTTTTAGGACAGATTTACCGATAAAATTTCCCTCTTTGTTCAACTTCACGGCAAAATTTAAACCGGCCTCAATTGGGGTGATATCTTGTGATAATTCTTGACCATAAAGTGGGAGTCCAGCCTCAAAACGTAATGTATCCCTTGCTCCAAGCCCCGCTGGTTCTAATCCATCCTCTTCGCCTACTGATAATAAGAGTTGCCAAACTTCCCTAGCCTTATCTGTGGGAATATAAAGTTCAAATCCATCTTCACCTGTATATCCTGTGCGGGAAATAAGGATATTTATACCCGTGTTCTTTATTTCAACATCTCTAATAAATGAAAATGGTTTAATTTCAGATACATTTTCATCAAAAAGTTTTTGCATTATTTTTACGGATAATGGACCTTGGAGAGCTAAAAGGGCATAATCATTCGATACATTTTCAATTGATACATTTTCATCTTTATTTTGCTCTTGTAGCCAGGCATAGTCTTTTTCAGTATTGGCTGCGTTGACTACGAGTAAATAATAATTCTCTTCCATCATATAAATGAGAAAATCATCAACAATACCCCCATTTTCATAACACATAAAAGTATATTGGGCTTTATTTGGAATAAGGTTCCCAACATCATTTGTCACTAATCGTTGTAAAAATGGTAAACTACCCTTTCCTTTTACGATAATTTCACCCATGTGGGATACATCAAATAATGTGGCTTTAGTTCTCGTCAATTCATGTTCATGCTTAATACTAGAAAACTGAACCGGTAAATCCCAACCACCAAAATCAATCGTCTTTGCATGATGCTTTTCGTATTCTGGAAATAATGGTGTCTTTTTTAAAGCTGACATATACTCACTCCTCAATTATTTAAATAAAAAACAGAGACTTCCAACTTAATTAGGAAATCTCTGTCTATAAACAATGCAATAGTCCATTTAAAATAGTGAAACATTTAATGGTATTACACGGTACATTTCAGAGGTGCGTCCCACAAAGGTTCTGTTACCTGAGAGATTCACAACATGCTTGCTCCTTCGGTGTTATTTACTATTAACAAATATAGTAAATAAACTCTCCCTTTGTATTCATTCGCATAATAAAATAAATGATTTTGTACACAATACATTATACCATAAATTATAAAATTAGCATGTTTCTTATACTATAAAAAGGGTAGAGATTTAAAAATGGATATTATCATACAAAAAGATGAACAGTTTTTACCAGGGTTACAACATTTCCTAGATAAAAATGACACTGTCGTAGATTGGTCTTTATTTCAATTAAATTACGATATTAAGGAAAAATTATTAATTAAGGATTTTACCAGCTTACATTCATTATCTCATTTAGATCAGGTAACTTTACTTGATCACCAATTAAATACAGCAATTAAAGTTGTCCATCATATGAATGGCCGTGCTATTTTAGCTGATGAAGTGGGACTGGGAAAAACAATTGAGGCCGGGCTAATATTAAAAGAATATATGTTAAGGGGAAAGGTTAAAAATGTATTAATCCTCACCCCTGCCTCCCTTGTCAATCAGTGGATTGCTGAATTGAGAGAAAAGTTTTATATTGAAGCTGTTCGTTATAGAAAAAACTATCGGTGGGATGATTATCCTATTATTGTTACATCAATTGATTTAGCAAAACGGAACAATCATCGAGAAGAAATTGCTAACATTAACTACGATATGGTTATTGTTGACGAAGCACATTCATTAAAAAACAAGCAAACTCAAAACTATCAATTTGTCCAATCTATAAATAAGAAATTCTGTCTATTATTAACAGCTACACCAATTAGAAATAATATGAAGGAACTGTTTAACTTAATTTCAATCGTAAAACCTAGTTTACTGAGTCATTTATATTTGTCAAAAGGCCAAATAAAATCAGATCATTTAGCTGAGCAAGAAGTAAAATATTTATTACAAAAAGTCATGATAAGGAATCGTCGCGAGGAGACAAAGTTAGACAATATACAACGACATGTTCAACACGTTTGGTTAGATTTTACCGATGAAGAAATGCAAGCATATGAGGCAATTGATCAATGGTTATCACAAGATGCCAATACGTTATCAAAATATATATATTTAAAGGAGCTTTGTTCTTCTAGGGAAGCTTGTTATCTTTCATTAAAAGATAGTAAAGATTCCTTAATTAAACATCATCGTGAACAAATAATGGAACAAATTGCATCATTACCACATCACATAAAGGCAACTAAATTAGTTGAATTAATTCAAAAAATGAATGGAGAAAAAGTCATCGTTTTTACAGAATACCGTGCTACTCAATTTTATTTACAATGGTTTTTACATCAGCATCACATTACATCAGTAGTTTTTAAAGGTTCCATGAAACATAATCAAAAGGAATGGATCAGGCAGCAATTCAAACAATCTGCTCAAGTATTTATCGCAACGGAGGCTGGTAGTGAAGGAATTAATTTACAATTTTCCAATCAATTAATCAATTATGATTTACCTTGGAATCCTATGCGTGTCGAACAGCGTATTGGAAGAATTCATCGATTTGGTCAGGAAAATGATGTACACATCTATAATTTTGTTATTAAACATACGATAGAGGAACACATTGTTAAATTGCTTTATGAAAAGATTAATTTATTTGAACGAATGATTGGAAAATTAGATAAAATTTTGGAAAAATTAAATATCGATAATTTAGATAATGAATTGACCCATTTGATTCATCATTCAAAAAGTAAGGGTGAAATGAAAATTAAATTAAATAACTTAATTTCTGTCATGGAGGATGTTGATCATGAGCTATCAACATAATTTAAATTCCCCTATCAACATTAATATGCAACATTTTATCACAACTTTATTTAAAGGGATCCATTGCCATATTGACATTCATGAAAATGTTGCCAATGTAAAATTAACAAAGGAAATAGATAAAGCAATTATGAATCGACCTTTTTATTGGCAATATACCGAAGCAATGGGAAAGGAAGGAAAACCTAGTACGTTAACTTTTTCTATTGATGGGAAAAGTGACGAAGGGGAAAAACTTTTTGTTGGTGGAATTCGTTTTCGACAGTTGTGTCAATTTTTACATAGTCAATCTATATTCACTAAAATGTTTGAACAAATAAATACAGAACAAAATGTGATGCTACATCCTTGGTTACTAGTTAATGCTTTAATTACTTATGAGGGAAAGCAAATGAAGGAGAAATTACAATCTATTGGATTAAATTTAATTAATGGCACAGTAATTGAAAATTTTATGGATTTATTGAAGGAGAAAGAATTACAACAAACAATATCTAATCATTGTTATACGATATCACCTATCATTTCGTTACCAAGTGGATACAAACGAATAGAACAATTAATTTTAAAGCAAATAACAAGTGATCAGCATAGTTGGGCAGTAGATTCATATAAAACATTACAGGATGAATTACGTTCTATTAATGAATTAGAAAAAATTGCAGACTTACAACATATCGTGGAAAAAGAAAGGGAACTTACCGTCGCTAATTTACAACCTAAAATATCTTATAATGTTTATAGTGGTGGCCTCATTTTTTTGAAAGCATCATCAGTATCTTAATCCAAAAGTAAAACAAAAAATTAAAACTCCTAACTATTTTTAGCTAGGAGTTTTTGTTTACTGATTGAAACCTGGAATCATAATAAATTCAGTATACCAAGTAAAGCCAACCATAAACACTGTTAAATAAGCAGCAAACATATACATGTACATACGTTCAGATAATTTCAAATAACTTAATGTTAGGAAAAAAGCCGTCTGTACAAGGAATAAAGATGCAGCTATGTACATATCACCTACAAAAAACATCACTG
>DKGO01000219.1 GCA_002453315.1 Caryophanales bacterium UBA6768
ACACAAGATTCTGGACTTGACACCTAAATGGATTTCGCAATCCCCAACATACTAATTCGAGGTCGGTACCATCGGGATTTGCCCTCATGATACTTCCATTAGCTCGAGTGACACCATCAATGAGCTCACCGGGATAAGTAGTGACGCCAAACGGTTTATAAGCACCTGTAACAGTCTTTCTATCTGGAAAACTTTCAAGAAAAGTTCCGCTTTCAAAATTTTCCCCTCTCAACACGATTGAATTACCGGGACGATCGTGGAAAAAGGGATTATCTGGTACCCATGAATTATCTAACCCTACCACGCCTGTATTTGTTGCAGTGCCTTGACCATAATACATTTTGCCATCAGGCCCAAAGACTACTCTGTTATTATGATGATCCCCATTAGAAGGCAAACCATCAATGATATCTTCCATTGTTCCATCTGACATCACGGTTGTGACAAAACGTCGGTGAGAAACGTAAATTTTCCCCTCATGAGCATTAATCCCTGTTAAGGGCCAATTAAAGCCATCAGCAATGACATCAAATCCATTGCCATTGTATTTTAATACTTTACCATCCCTTTCGGGACCACCCGAATCAGCTACTAACATATCACCATCACTTGTAAAGTCGATATTAATTGGTGTTGTTAAACCTTCCGCAAATACCTCTATCTTATAACCTGGTGGCAGTGCTATATCTGACGGATCTAATTTCCTGTTGCCAGCACTGTTTTGTTGACCATTAATATTTTCACTAGCCATTCAATCATTACTCCCTTCTGTAACTATTAATAAGTCTATTCAGCATATAGACGAATGGTTACTATCTTTTAAAGATCGTTTAATCTTGTAATGAAATAGCCTATTTTAATAATATGAATCGCAATTAATTGTATGGTGAATAGAATAGATGTAAGGTAAGAAAGAGGGGAATAACGATGTCAAATAATCACTTTATGTATTTTTTAAATCCAAATGGAAAATTTCAACGGCGGCAAGGGAATGGGTGGGACGAAGACCTTAATGATAACGTTCAAACAAGAAATGGGGGCAGTAAAAATACTATTTATCCACAGCCAACTTATCCAATGAAACAATTCATAGATGAACACATTACAGATGAAATATGGTATTCCAATGGCATTGATGGAACAAAAAACACCGAAGATTGGCAAGATGGATTCAGTGCCAGTATGAAAAGCAGCAAATGGGACTATCAAGGACTTAATAATAGGAAAGGCATTAAGTGGCGGGATTACACCCAAAGGGGGAATCCTTGGGTATAAATAGAGTCATTGCCCAGATACTTGAAAAATTTATTTGTGTATTAATGGGGCAGATGGGAATAACCTCCAATTAATTGGAGGTTCTAATTTTTTCGATATTATACTTTAACAAAGCCAATTACTTAAGGTTCTAAATGATTAATTTAATTCTTTTTAAAAATACCCTAGTGATCCAAATCCATATAGCCGTATAGACGAATGAAAATAACATAATAGTGGCAATTACGTAAATATTAACAGAATGTCCAACCCCAGGTCCAAAAACGGGGAAGCCCAACATATAAAGTGGAATACATATCCCTAAAAATAATACGCAGCCACTTGTTATCAATACCTTCCAATACTGATGCAATAGTCGAAACCCTAAACCTAAACTTACCCCAAGAATCCCGGTTGTAAATGGATAAATAAATAGCTCACTAGGTTCAAGTAATAGTAACAAAATTCCAGCCAGTATATAGGTTAGACCCCCAAATCGTATAGAAATAATCGTAACCATTATGATAGGCAACGTAGTGAATGGGCTAATCAGGAAGCCAATTCCGGGTAAATATCCACCTGCTGATTGCAAAATTGTTGCTAATACAGCCATTAGAGATGCAAATACTAATTTTTGGGGTTTTGACCATTTAGAAGATGTATGTTGATAAATTTCATTAGATTCCATTGAGATTGGCCTAACTAAAAAGGACATTTTTATTCCTCCTATTTTTATAAATAAGACTGCATATAACCATCTTATAAAAATAGAAGGAAAAGTTGATGGTATCGACCCATTAATTTAGCTAACAGGATAGATTTCTGTGTGCTCAGAAGTCCTAATTTTTCCTTTAAGTATAGACCTTGAATAGGGGATTTTATCTTTATACCTATCTATCCCTATCAAATCCTGACCATTCAATGCCGGCAAGTTCCGCCATCTCTTTATTAAAACTTGATAAGTCTCTCGCATTAAATTGACCTAAATGATCATGCCCACAAGCACGTGCCATCATTTTCACTAGTTCGGTACTTGCTTCAAAAAAGTTCGCTAAACGATCGGCAGCCACATTTATATCTAGTTTTTTACGAAGTTTTGGGTCTTGTGTCGCAATTCCTGCTGGGCAAAGGTTTGTATTACAAATTCTTGCCCCGATACATCCTATTGCTTGCATCGCAGCGTTTGCCAATGCTATCCCATCGGCCCCCAACGCTAATGCCTTGGCAAAATCCATCGGTGTACGCAGACCACCGGTAATAATCAAAGTCACTTTGCCACTCACTCCCAATTTGTCCAACTTATGTCTTGCCCGTGCAAGTGCTGGAATGGTGGGAACGGAAATGTGGTCCCGAAACATAAGTGGTGCGTCTCCGGTTCCCCCACCACGACCATCCAAAATAAGATAATCTGCCCCTGCATCGACGGCAAATTCTATATCTTGTTCAATATGTTGGGCACTTAATTTAAAACCAATTGGAATGCCCCCGGACACTTCACGAACATAATCTCCGAACTTACGGAAATCCTCAACTGTTGTTAAATCCTCAAAAGTTGACGGTGAATCAACATTTTCTCCTTCAGGTAAATTTCTAATTTCAGAAATTTTGCCTTTGTTTTTATTCCCAGGTAAATGACCACCTGTTCCCGTTTTTGCCGCCTGACCACCTTTAAAATGGAAGGCTTGAATTTTTGAAAGAATCTCCTCTGAATAACCAAATTTCCCTGAAGCATATTCAAAAAAGTAACGACTGTTTTCAGCTTGTTCTTCAGGTAACATGCCACCTTCTCCAGAGCTAATCCCTGTTCCAACTTTTTCAGCCCCTTTCGCTAAGGAAACCTTTGCTTCTTCTGATAAGGCTCCAAAGCTCATGTCACTGACAAAAAAGGGAATCTTTAATTTCAGTGGTTTCTTTGCATTAGGGCCAATGATTAATTCCGTGTTAACTGGAACATCCTCCAACAAAGGTTTCCGGGCAAATTGAGCTGTCATTAACTGAATATCATTCCAATCTGGCAACTCACTTCGGGGAACCCCCATTGCCCCCATTTCGCCGTATGGACCTATCTTGCTCAACCCTTCACGGGCTAATTGATGTATGTATTCAACAGTCGGTTCCTCTGGCGTTGCAACTGGTTCAGGCATTTGATCTTTATGCACTTTTTCATCCTTTTGATCCTGCTTCTGTTCATCTAGCACAAACTCCTCCCCGACCTTCTCATCCGGAACTTGTTTATGGTGACCATCACAATAAGGTTGATTTAATGTTTGCTTACATTGACACAACCATGCCTTACCATCTTCCTCAGCGGTAAATTTCATCGGTTTAATCTTTGTCACTTTATGTGATCCATCACAAAATGGTTGATTTTTTGAACGTCCACAACGACACCAATAGTAGGTTTCCCCTGCCTTTAACTCAACACCTATTGGCTTATTCTCTGCAACAACTTGCTTAGAACTTTTGCTGTTTTCACTCATTTTATCGGCCCTTTCCTAAGTTTGAATTTTCTAATAATTATCTTTAAAAGTATTTTACACGACATATCACTGATTGTCATTAGAACATGATATTCCCATCAGGTGATTATCATGAATATTTATCACCTTTTATGAAATTCTCCCAGATATTTATGCCAAGAAAAACCCTGATTAAATTAAAATGGTTAATTTTTGAAAAAGTGCCCAAACTAAAATGAATTAAAAAATATTTGGAGGTATGTGAAGTGAAAATTATCAGAACATTATCTGCTATTTTGCTCATTGCAGTAGTTGTTGCAGTAGGTCAAAATTACTTTACAGAACTTGAAATAAATGCGGATAACATAAAAGGAGAAGCCATTGAAACAAAGGCAGAAAAAATCCCAGTTATTCATGTTACCCTAAAAAATCCAGAAGATGTTGCAATTGGGAATGCTACATTGACCGAGAAAGATGGTGGAGTAGAAATTAAAGTGGAGGCAGCCAATTTATCACCCGGATTACATGGTTTTCATATTCACGAAAATGGGGTCTGTGAACCACCCGATTTCGAATCCGCTGGAGGACATTTTAATCCGACTGATAAAGAACATGGTTTTAAAGATAAGCATGGACCACACGCTGGTGACCTTAAAAACTTAAAAGTGGAGAAGGACGGAACAGTGAAGCAAACATTTTTCGATGATAGAGTGACACTAAAAAAGGGTGAACCTAATTCATTGTTACAAGGCACAAGTCTTATTATTCATCAAGATAAGGACGATTATATTTCTCAACCATCTGGGAATTCAGGCAAGCGCATCGCATGTGGCGTTATTAGCCCCGACTGAGAGAATTAGAA
>DKGO01000103.1 GCA_002453315.1 Caryophanales bacterium UBA6768
CGCTCTTCCGATCTGATTGTGATCATTAATATTCCTCTATATTACATGTTGACTTAAGACAAGAGGTTTAGCGGTTAGAATTAGTGGAATATAGTAACATATCATCAAAAAAGTTCAGGATAAGTTGATTAAGATTCAGTCTAGACACATTAAAAGGAGGAGTATAGAACATGTTATGGTCACTTATGGTAATCTTGATTATTTTATGGATACTTGGTTTTTCTTTTAAAATTGGAGGTGGATTAATTCACCTTTTACTAGTTATTGCTGGTATCGTTTTAGTGATTCGCCTTCTTACGGGAGGCAGAGCACCATAAGTATAGATTCTTGCCTGCTGTTAGCAGCAGGCTTTATTTCTGTTAGCATTCATTCTTGGGGAGAAAAGACTTAATGAAGAGAAACAGCAAACTAAAATGGCTAAGCATTTTTGTATTTATTTTTATTTTAATTATTATTGGCGGTTATCATTCTTTTAAACCATTACCTCAAGGAATTTCTTATGAAGGAAAAGTCCATTACATACAGGATGATGATGTTAAATTTCTTTCTGACCTTACATATGAATCATTTGATGGAAAGATGACGAGTGAACAGCAAATATTTTCTGAAGTTTTTAACATGATAAAGGAAGCGAAGGAATTCATTATTATCGACATGTTTTTATTTAATTCCTATACGGATGAGAAGAGAAGCTTTCCTAATTTAAGCGGACACTTGACAGAGCTGTTAATTCAACAAAAAAAACAATATCCAAAGTTAAAAGTTATATTTATTACAGATCCAATTAACAATGGGTATTACTCTTATGAGGAAAAGCATCTTACACAATTGAAGGAAAATGGGATTGAGGTTGTTTTAACAAACCTAAGTAGATTAAGAGATTCTAACAAAGCTTACTCCGCTGTTTGGCGATTGTTGTTTAAACATTTTGGTCAAAGCGGTACGGGCTGGCTGCCGAATCCTTTTGCGAAGGAAGCTCCTCCTATTACTCTTCGTTCATACTTGGCGTTATTTAACGTGAAATCGAACCACCGCAAAACAATTATTACCGAACATAACGCTCTCGTCACTTCAGCAAACCCACATAATGAAAGTGGATTTGCTTCTAATATTGGCTTTAAAGTTTCAGGCGGGATTATAGTCGATATAATAGAAACAGAACAAGCAGTATTAAATTATTCAGATGGGACAGCCCAACTTGATGTCCCTCAGAAAAATAATGATAATTACGGAAAAGTTGCTATCCAGTATCTTACAGAAGGTAAAATTTTAAAGCACATCATTGCAGAAATTGAGAAGACGGAAAAAAATGACACCATTTGGTCTGGAATGTTTTATATTGCTAATCGGGATGTTATTGATGCCCTTCATCGTGCAACCGATCGCGAAGTGAAAGTCGACCTCATTCTAGATCCGAATAAAGTTGCCTTTGGCAATCAAAAGACAGGGCTGCCCAATATCCCAGTTGCTTCAGAGCTTGTAAAAAATAATGATAAGTTAGCAATTCGCTGGTATCATACAGGTTCTGAACAATATCATACGAAGCTTCTTTATATTAAAAAAGATCAAGAAAGTGTAGTCATCGGAGGTTCAGCGAATTATACGACAAGGAATCTTAATGATTTAAATTTGGAAAATAATATAAAAATCAAATCGGAAAATGACCAAAAAGTAATCCAGGATGTTGATAACTATTTTCTACGATTGTGGAATAATGAGGACGGCATATTTACCGTACCGTACGAAAAAAATGAAGATGCTCTTACTCCAGTGCTTAAATTAACGTATTGGGTACAAAAGTTAAGTGGATTGACTACATATTAAATAAATCGGTCCTTATAGTCGTTTCTATGTTTGAAAAATGAATTTAGTGGTAATGAGTATGGAAAGGCTATATTTGTTTAGCTTGTCATGTAAATAAAAAACCCAATGTTTGTTAAACAGTGGGTTATCAGGTGAAATGAATTAAAGAAGCACAGGAATTTTCTCTTCAAGTTTGACGCAATCTTTGCTTCTTGCATAATTTTTTTCATATGTTAGTAAGCTATCAAATTTTAATTCATCCAAAACATAATTATCGACTAGGCTGTATTCGTTGTTAAGGTGAATGGCGTTTATCCATGCGACATGTTCAAAATTCAAGTTTGCTTTATCTTCTAAATAAGTTAATTTAAGAAAAAGCGGATTTGTTTCTTTTTCGTTTGTGCTTAATGTGTTGGATAAGTG
The DNA here is from genome assembly GCA_002453315.1 of Caryophanales bacterium UBA6768. The sequence continues at coordinate 2,227 of DKGO01000103.1, forward strand.
GCACCATTCTACCGTTTGGTCATATGATTGTAATAAATTTTCTCGATCTAAAGAGTGGCCTAATTCGTGGAGAGTAAAGGTTGTTACGTATTCCTGCAATGAAATATGAGAATAACGTTTTAGGTTTTGTTCTATTCGTTTAGAATCAAAACTAATTTCGTCTGTCAAATAATTATAAGTCATGTTAATATTATTCGACACATTAATAACCTTTTTATATATGTTTACTTTATCCATGGTGAAGTTGATATGATGGAGTATTTTATTTTGCATAATCCTAACCAAGCTTTCTTTTTAGAATTTACTCACCTCTTAATTATAAAACTTTTCGTTAGGTAGCACAATAAATATACTCAAAAAAAGCGACCATGTTTGGTCGCTTTTCTGTATATGAACAATCATCATTTATTGATTGTTTCGATTACGTTGATTTGCTCTTGCTCTTCCGCCTTTGCGTCCAGCCTCTTCTTGACTCATTTTGTTCGAGTTATTAGAGGACTGATTTGCTCTAGCTTCGCCACCCTTTTGGCCTATTTCTTCATAGAACTCTCTGTCGTGGTTCTGAGCCGTCGTCTCTCCACCTTTTCTTCCGATTTCTTCATAAAATTCTCTGTCATGATTTTGAGCAGTGGCTTCTCCGCCTTTACGTCCAGCTTCTTCTACTGTCATTTTGTTTCGGTTGTTGTTATCTTGATTATTTTTGCGTGCCATTGTACATTCCTCCTATAATTTTTTAATCGTAATAACTGACAATTTTCCGAGTTGTGATATAAAGAAATATTATTTTTATATCACTACTTAAAGACAATTACATTTTTAAGCCAATTGACATAAAGAATTAAAACCACCTTTCTGTTTTTTAAAATCATCTTGCCTACAAGTTGTGTTCCCGATCACTTCATTAATAAACATAATTTCAAAAATAAATTATTAATATAAAAAAATAAGCTTTATACAATGCTTTTATACTGGGATTTGTAATCTTCAAAGAAAAAAATGAAGCTAGTTTTGAAAATGAAAGATAAAAGAGAAGTGATGCATGTGGCGAACTGTACACGGTCGCTAAAGCGCACCATTATTTTATTGAAAAGGGTTACCGTCATACTCGAACGACCATGGCAAAAACTCTACGATTATTCGTAAAGGTATGCGGGTAGAGAAATATATTATGAAAGGATGGTGGTAATCCATGCCCTGGTTACCCTCTATTATTATGGTGATTATAACAATTACCTTGTTTATATTATTTTTGAAAGGTGTCATTTTTGTAGGCTGGGTGGTTGGTGGATTAGTAGGAGGCGTACTTGCAGGTTTTTTTGCCGTTAAAATTTTGCATAAGGGTGGCTTGCTAGCATTATTTATTTTGATTGGGTTAATTCAGTTTATCCTATGAGAGAAAAAGAAAAAAAAGATTTTACGGTGCTCCTGCGAATTGGTAACAAGCAAGTCATCACAAAGGACAAATACAACTTTTATTATACCTTAAATGATATTTTACTAGGGTCTGAATATTTAGCAGGGTCCCTTTGTTTTGTTTTAGGCTTCAAAACAATCGGGTCTTGGATATTTTTAATGGGCTCATGTCATTTGCTCCTAAGACCTTTGTTCCGAATTTTTTACAGAATTCAAATAACCCATATTAAAGAGGGTGTAACGAACCAGAAGAAAAAAAGAAAGAGGTAAAGTGAAAAGGATAGCCGAAAAATCTAACTATAAATCTAGAAAAAACCGCTTGGCTATTAAAAACAAATGACAACATTCAAAGATAGATCCTATATCGAATCAAATATGTACATTCGGAAGGGGTCTATTTTTGTTGAATTTGTTTGGGAAGATGAAAGGATAGATTATTTGAAGGGAATCGAGCGAAGGAACTGCTACAATCTATTACAGACCATGAGTTGGTTCAGGTTGTGTGAACGTGTATAAAGCTGTTCAGGCAGCAGCAAATTACAAAAAAAGTTTTCAATTTAAAAGATTAATTCCGAATGGTTATTGTATTTCTTCGGCATATGCATGTTAAACTTGACTAATAAGCAATGCATAAGGGTGGTGTACATACATTCTCTTTCCGTGCTATGATATAATAGAACCTTCGTTCGTATTCATTTTTGTTTTGATATAAGGGAGAGCATGCAAGTGACAATACAAACAGAAGCACAACCTTTTTTAAAGTGGGCTGGAGGAAAACGTCAATTGCTTCCAGAAATTCGCAAATATGTTCCGAAAAAATATACTACTTATTTTGAACCGTTCGTTGGTGCCGGTGCGGTTTTTTTTGATCTACAGCCTGAACGTGCGGTTATTAATGATATTAATTTTGAGTTGATTAATACATACACTACGATTCAAGAGCATGTGGAGAAACTTGTCACGGAATTAAGAAAGCATAAAAACGAAGAGGATTACTTTTATGCAATCCGAGATTTAGATCGGTCTGAAGAGTTTGAAAATTTGACGATGGTCGAGCGTTCAGCGCGCATCATTTATTTGAATAAAACATGCTTTAACGGGTTGTTTAGGGTGAACCGTCAAGGGCAGTTTAATGTTCCGTACGGGAGGTACAAAAATCCACAGATAGTAAATGAGCATGTATTGAAAGCGGTGCATCAATATTTAACGGCGAATGATGTGTCAATTTTAAATGTTGATTTTGAAGTTGCTGTTGCCGATGCAAAAGCTGGGGATTTCGTATATCTCGATCCTCCGTATGATCCAGTGTCCAATACTTCATCGTTTACAGGATATAGTTTGGATGGATTCACGAGAGAAGATCAGGTCCGTTTGCGAGATTTATTCGTTGATTTGCATAACCGGGGGTGCTATGTCCTCTTAAGTAATTCAGCGACTGATTTTATAAAGGACATTTACAAAGAATTCCAAATTGAGATTGTTTCCGCCAGTCGAAATATTAATGCGGTTGCTTCAAAGCGTGGGAGAATAAATGAAGTGTTGGTGAGGAACTATGACGTTCAATGATAAAGCATGGGACATTCTTTTCGAACGGCATCATATTTTGCGCCATATTGAACAGAGTGGTTATTTCATTATCCATGCAAAAGAAATAAAGAAAGAACGCGAACCAAGGTTAATGGCTAAGTTTGACCATTCAAAACACTTGCCAAAGCTATTTAAACAACACGGCTTGTCTATTTTGCCGATTTCACGTTCAAGTTATATGATCGGGAAATTTAATGCATATGAAAAAGTGATATATAATGAACAATTAAAACCGAAAAAAATTAACTTTCCGACGACGATTACGACCATCGATCCAACGCATTTATATTCAGAGAGTTCTGCACTTCACTGTGCTTATCTTACGGGCATGATTGACGATCTAATTGGAGAGAAAGCATTTCATACGATTTCAGGAAGAATGTCGTCACAAGAATTTGAGTTCGATCTTCATATGCGGAGTGGGAACGAGGAGCGAGTTACAGTCAAGAATTCACAAATTGAAATTGATGGTGGTTATGAAAGTGAAAATAAATTTATGCTTGTTGAGGCCAAAAATCAAGCGGTTCAAGACTTTCTCATTAGACAAATTTTTTATCCGTATCGATTATGGCGGAGGAAAACAAATAAGAAAGTAAAACCAGTCTTTTTTACATATTCGAATGATATTTTCAGTTTTTTCGTGTATGAATTTAACGATGATAGCAACTATCATTCACTACGGCTTGTTG
>DKGO01000100.1 GCA_002453315.1 Caryophanales bacterium UBA6768
TAATATTGTTGGCAATTATTGGTGTCGTTTCTTCATTAATTCAAAATCCAAGCAGTTTTTTAGTACAAATTTTTATGATGATTGTGATTGCTTTTGTCGTTTTTCTCATATTTTCATTTATAATGCAACGAAGAAATCCCCAGGCAAATAGTGAAATGAAAAAATATCGCCAGGCAGTGAAACAATCAAAGGAAAAATATAAAAAACAACGGCCACTTCAAACTGTAAAACGAAATCAACCCTCTTCAGTAAAAATGAAAAAGAAGCGGATAAAACGCCCTTCCCATTTACGGGTTATTGAAGGTAAGAAAAAAGAATCTTAAACAGGTTCAAATCGAGCAACAGCTAACTTGCTCGATTTTTTATTTAAATGATTGTATAAATTCATCTGTTTTTTGTTTTCCAATTTGAATGCATGCATTTTTTTCTTCCTGAGTAATCGATAAATCCGTCGTTTTTACATTTTTAACTGGTAAAAATACAACATTTTTCTGTTTCGATTTTGAAATATAACGTGTATCATGAGCATGTAACATAGCAATAAAAATAGAATGCAACAAATCTAAGGCATTTTTAATTTCTTGTGGTTTAATATTGTCTAATGAGTCTTGTAACGTAAATCCAATCGTTTGGTTTTCCTTATATTTCTTTCGTTGATTAAAGATCCATAAAGGAAAATTACTTAATATGCCACCATCTAGAAAATAACGTTCTTCTGAGTGATGATCTTTCCACTTTTTCGGCATAAAAAAATATGGAAAACTGGCACTCATTCTAACAGCGGTTGCAACCTTTAAATCCTTTTTCTTTAAACCATATAGTCGATTAATATCGTCTGGAAAAATGACGAGTTTACCTAAAGTAACATCACTGACAATGATTTTTAATTTCTCATCCGAAAGATCTGCAAAAGTATAAATTCCCTTTTTGGCGAGTACTGAAAATAACCACTTTTCAAATCGGTCACCTTTGTATATGCCCATTTTAAAATACAATAAAAGCCATTTACTAAATGGGATTGTTTTACTAATATAAGGTAAATCCAAAAATTGTTTTAGTTGCAAATTATTTAATAAAAGATAAATTTCATCTTCACTATAACCAGCGGCAACTAAAGAAGCAATAATTGCACCGGCTGATGTGCCGGCAACCCTTTCAATCTTGTAATCATTATTTTTAAGACTTTGTAGTGCCCCGATAAAGGCAAATGCTTTCACTCCACCTCCTGAAAAAACGCAGTCAATGTTCATGTTAACCACCTCATAGATTAGATATGATTATCATATGTATGCAATAAATTTTATAAAGGGTCACATGCCTATATTTTAAATTTAAAATGATGTTTAGTTATAATTAACCTTAACTAAAAATTTACAAATTGTATTAATTATTGAATCAATTTATAATTACTCCTTTTAAAAAGTTACGGTTTAACTGAATTTCCTAATGTAAATTTAAAAATTATTATGGTTTTCTGTAATTGTCAGCAACTTGCATCTGATTTTGTAATGCATGATTTTACGGTTCACTGCTTATGTTGAAGCATTATAAATAAGTGTAGATATTAAAATTATATTATCGTTAATGTTAATGTAAACTTGATTGTCGTATATTGGTGGTCACAGGAGTATTTCCTGGTCTTTTTGGATAGTATTGGTTAACTACCATTTTACAAAATTCTAGGGGGTACTCCCCTTTTTAATTTTTTAAACACTTGCCCCATATGGGCTTGGAATGATGAAATTTATTCCATTAAAAAATCTATACAATTTAACTGTATAGATGTAAAATATAGTATTATTTTATTAAATTTTATTCATTTATAGTGTTTAGCCTTTTTAATGCTTCCAATCTATTTTCATCTTCTTTAAAATAATCTACTAAGTCTGATATTCTGTCGATAGAATTCCAACTTAAATGATGTTCAATTCCCTCAACGTCATCGTAAATATTTTCTTTTTCAACTCCGATTATTGCCAAGAATTCTTCTAACAACTCATGTCTAAACACTAGTCTCTTTCCAATTTTATTACCTTTTTTAGTTAAAATAAATCCACGGTATTTCTCATAGTCTACAAAATTATCTTTATCTAATTTTTGGACCATCTTTGTCACAGAAGATGGATGGACATCTAGTGCTTCCGCTATATCAGTTACTCTTGCATAGCCCTTCGTATTAATTAAATTATATATTTGCTCAATATAATCTTCCATGCTTGGTGTTGGCATGAAATACCTCCTCTTGAGTAAGTGAAGCTATGTTTCATATATTTATCATATCGTAATCATATATTTTTGACAACTATAAATAAAATTATATCCCTTCAATTTAATTGAATTAAAGAAACAATTTTTCAACGGTGGCAAATGTTTGATTTGGATTATATTTAATGTTCAATATGGTGTATTAATATAAAGTTTGATCATTTTCTTCTTTTGGACTGTAACATTTGCGCCCTTTTCTGGAACAATTATATTGTCATTTAACTTGTAATTGTTGTTTTCCATAGGGGGCTCTTCATTCCTTAAATCGTTTCTGTATTTTCTTTAAACTATGACACGATTAGTTATACAAATCAAAAAAGCCGATTTCCAAGTTGGGAATCGACCTTAAAAAATCCTTTTTAACTTATTAAAGCGTAACAATATTCGGACCATTTTTAGTAAGGATAATCGTAGTAAAAAAGAAATAAAATGTAAAAAAGAGTCCATAGAATAGACTCCCAAAATCAAGAATTTATTTTCTGTCACGCTTTCACTTTTCTATAAATGTTGACTATTTATCCCCTGTCGTAGTCAATGATTCTCATTATGAGAATCAAAAAGCATTAGATATGCAAAAAACTCAGGTGTATCTTGATTAACATGAAATGTGTCGATTCCACGTTCAATAATCATATCCACTTTTAGTTCTTCGCAATTGGAGGTTATTTCATTTAACCGGGATTCAATAATGACAAGTATTCTTTCATTATCAGACGAAA
>DKGO01000139.1 GCA_002453315.1 Caryophanales bacterium UBA6768
TCATCAAGATTTGACATTTCTAAGATTCTCAGGTGAGCATCCGGCTCTTGCTCATCTGAATTTGGCATTTCTAGGATTCTCAGGTGAACATCCAGCTCTTGCTCATCTGAATTTGGCATTTCTAGGATTCTCAGGTGAGCATCCGGCTCTTGCTCATCTGAATTTGGCATTTCTAGGATTCTCAGGTGAGCATCCGTCACTTGCTCATCTGAATTTGGCATTCCTAGGATTCTCAGGTGAGCATTCACGGCTTGCTCATCAAGATTTGACATTTCTAGGATTCTTAGGTGAGCATCCGTCACTTGCTCATCTGAATTTGGCATTTCTAGGATTCTCAGGTGAGCATCCAACCATTGCTCGGCTGAGATTCCTGTTTTCTCGATTTTCGGATGGGCAAACACCACTTGCTCTACCCATTTGCATTATTTCATAAAAACATTCAACATATTACTAATTTCATATATGCTTCTGTTATCAAATTATTAGCCAAGTATATTTATGTTAACTTGTTTCGTTCTTCCATTTCTTCAGCAGTGTAGATGATTTTCATTGGATTTCCACCAACAAAGGATCCTGGGGGAACGTCCTTATTAACAAGGGTACTTGCTGATATTACCGCATGATCGCCAATTTTAACTCCAGGTAAAATTGTCGTATTTGCACCAATTAGCACGTCATTGCCGATATGGACTTCACCGATACGATATTCCTTAATTAAATATTCATGGGCTAATATTGTCGTATTATAACCGATAACACAGTTATTTCCTACAGTGATTTTTTCCGGAAACATGACATCGGGAACAACCATTAAAGCAAATGCAGTTTTTTCCCCTACTTTCATCCTTAAAAAAAGTCGATAAAGGATAATTTTCAATCCTAAAAAAGGTGTATACCGAGCAAATTGAATGACAATAAAATTTTTGACAACTTTAAAAAATGAAACTGTTTTATAAATGTTCCATAGTGAATTATCATGTTCAACTTTAAATCGCTCTGTACGTCGCATTAGTTACACCTCTAGAATAGCCCACAAGTCTTTCATATCATGTAACATATAGGTTGGATGATATTGATTCAAAAAATCCTTACCTTTATGACTCCAGGCAACAGCCGCCGTTCTCATTCCGGCATTTTTTCCCGACTCAATATCTTGATAACTATCCCCTACCATTAAAGTATGTTTTGGTTGTCCATCCAATTGCCCCATAGCCTTTAATACTGGCTCTGGGTGTGGTTTTGCATGTGTCACATCATCATAGGAAATAATACTATCAAAAAAAGATCTTATTTTCATGGAGTTAAGTCCTAACTCAACACCTTGACGCATTTTAGTTGATACAATGCCCATTTTAATTCCATGATTTTGCAAATGGGTTAATGTTTCAATGACATTGGGAAAAACTTTTACAAGTCGATCATGGTGAAGTAAATTATGTTCACGGTAAGTTTCTATCATTTCCTTTGTGCGATGCTCATCAACTTTATAAAAAGTTTCAACTAATGGCGGACCATTAAATGTTAAAATTTCTTCCTTCGTAAAATGATATCCATACTTTTTGAATGTGTAATCAAAAGATGCGTAAATTAATTCATTCGTATCAATTAATGTTCCATCTAAATCAAATAATACGGTGTCAATATTCATGCTTGATATCCTTTCGCGAATAATTCTCTACTCTATTCCAAATGAAGGCAACAATCATCGTTAAAATGACTGCCATCACAAAACGAATTAATAATAACGGCCATACTGAGATTCCAAGAGGAATAAAAATGACTGTATCCTCTACAACAGCATGACAAGTAACTAAAAATATTAGTGCAAGGATCATATCCTTTTTTTCAACATTGTCTTCCTTCACTGCTTGAATCATGACGCCAGCACCAAATGCTAGCCCAATCGACAATCCAGCAACTAGTGTGAAAGAGGTGTTTTTTTTCATTCCTAAAAAAGTTGTAAATGGGCTAAACCAATTGGACAACACTTGTAACCAACCCAACTCCCGAAAAAATTGTACGATAATCATTAACGGCAAAATAACTAATGCTAGTTGTAAGGCGGCAATCGTGGCTGTTTTAAATCCATGAATAAAGATTTCCGTCCAACTATTTAATGCTAGATTGGACGATTTAATGAATCCGTATTGTGCCATTTCACTTCCACCATTCCAAAGGTGATGAATGACAAAACCGGAAACTATCGCCAAGGCCAGTCTGATCACGGTAATCATGAACCAACCAACTCCAACTCTAGAGGCAACAGATGACTCAATTAACAGGCTATGCGAAAATGACAACATCATTGCCATAATAAAAACTTCTTTTACCGTAAAGTCAAAAGAAACGATAGCACCGATAGCTGCATAAATGTTTAACACATTCCCTAAAACGAGTGCCATGGCAGCTTCCCCTGGGAGTCCAATTAACCCCATTGCCGGACTTAACAAATCAATGATCCATGGTAAAATTGGTGTATATTGTAAAATTGTTACTAAGATAGTGACGGGAAAGATGACCTTTCCCAAAGTCCATGATACTTGTAATCCCTGATATAAACCACGTTGACCTATGTTTAAAAATCGCAATCGCTGTCTTGCTCCTTCCAAATACTGTTAAGAAACTTTTGATCCATCATATTTCCTATTGGCAAGACCTTTTTTTCTGCGATATATAAATAAAATAATGGCTCCAATAATTAATACAATAGAAATTAATTGTGCTTGTCGTAAGACGCCAAAATACAAACTGTCTGTCCGCAGGCCTTCAATGAAAAATCTGCCAATTGAATATGTGAAGATATAGGTTAAAAATAGTTCACCACGATATGGATTATATTTTCTAAGCAATAAAAGTAACCCAAAAACAGCAACATTCCATAAGGATTCATATAAGAATGTTGGATAATACATAATACCGTCAATACACATTTGATTCATAATAAAGTCCGGTAGGTATTGATGAAAATTTTGATAGGCTGCTTCGGATATTGGGCCTCCATGCGCTTCTTGGTTCATAAAATTACCCCAACGACCAATCGCTTGACCTAAAATGAGACTAGGAGCAGCAATATCAGCTAGTTGCCAAAAATCAACCTTTTTAATTTTCGCAAATACAATCGCTGTCAATACGGCACCAATTAATGCGCCATGAATAGCAATACCACCTTCCCAAATGGCGAAAACATTCCACCATGGACCTGATTGATAATGTTGCCACTCAAAGATAACGTAATAAATCCTTGCAAAAATAATGGCTATTGGTGCTGCAAAAACGACTAAGTCAACCATTAAATCCTTTTGTAATCCTAAACGATTTGATTCCTTTTGGGCTAAATATAGTCCTAAAAATAAACCTGTTGCAATAATAAATCCATACCAGTAAATTGGTATTGGACCTAATTGAATAAAAACTCTGTTTAATGCTTCTGCTTCACAAACCACTAGAACACCCCTTGCTTTTTGGCTTTAATTATAAATTTTATGGTTTCTAATGTAGAATGAGTGACGAATCATGCCTTCATTCCACGCCTAAATGCGTAAAAGTAAATTACAAATTTTTACTATTTTGATCAATCATTAAGGACAATTGTTCCGAAAAATTTTCTGCTGCGTTAACTCCCATCCTTTTGAGGCGAAAGTTCATTGCCGCCACTTCAATTATGACTGCTAAATTTCTTCCTGGCCGAACAGGAATAATCGCCTTCGGTACATGGACATCCATAATTTTTAATGTTTGTTCTTCTAAACCTAGTCGATCATATTGTTTTTTTTCATCCCAAATTTCCAACTTAACGATATAAGAAATTCTTTTATAATTTTTAACAGCTCCGGCCCCAAACAATGTCATAATATTTAAAATTCCCAGTCCACGAATTTCTAGTAAATGCTCAATTAAAGGTGGGGAATTACCAATTAATGTATCATAATCCTCCTGGCGAATTTCAACACTATCATCCGCCACTAACCGATGTCCACGTTTCACTAATTCAAGTGCTGTTTCACTTTTTCCAACACCACTTTGTCCCATAATAAGGACTCCTACTCCATAAATATCTACAAGTACCCCATGAACAGCGGTAGATGGAGCAAAAATTGCCCCTAAATAATTCGTAATTCGAACAATTACTCTATTCGTTGGTCGGGGTGAGACGATAATAGGGACCCCAGTTTCATTCGCAATTTCAATGAATAATTCGGGAACCTCCATTCCATTTGTTATAATAATCCCTGGAGTAATATCAGTACATAACCGTTCAATCCGGTCTTTTTGTTCTTGCCAAGACAAATTTAGAAAATAATTCATTTCGGTTTTACCAATTATTTGAATGCGTTCCTTTGGATAATATTCAAAAAATCCAGTCATTTCAAAACCTGGACGTGAAATATCATCCGAATTTATTTCACGATGAATACCATCTTCACCAGCAATGACAGTCAATTTAAATTGATCGATTAAATCCTTTGTACGAACGGTTTTCATCCTTTTACCCCCAAAGAAATGTCATTTGAATATGCTTTAGTTGCTAGAAGATAGACATCCCTTACTACTTGTCTTCGCATTAAAAATACAAAATATTGCTTTCCTCTAATCCGACGTAAATAATTACCATCTTCATTCTACCTTTTATTAACTAATTTATCTAGTGAATTTCATTCAGGATTTTTTGTATGGTCAATGAAAAAACCGAATAAAACACACTACTTAATGTTCTTATTCGGTCATTTATAACTTTACTTTTATATTAACGAAAATTCCAAGTGTGAAATCTTTCTGTTCCAAGTCGATTTTGTAAACCTGCTAAATAATCACTAAGCTCTGCTTCATCCCCTTGAAGTTTTTTCAACATGCCTTCAGCTTGTGATTTATGTTTCAAAATAGCTTGTATTTTATAATTGAAATCTTTCACAGGTCTAATAATGTCAGGCTCTCCTAATTCTTCTACGGCATAATGGGTTATCGCACTTGCCCATAGAACAGGTCTTGTCTCTTCAGCCATCATCTCAACGGCCTCAACCGTTGCCTCACCAAGGGCGTTATGATCCGGATGAACACCATGTTCAGGATAATGCGTAATAACTAATGAAGGATTAATCTCCTCTATAATTTCCTTAATATGAAGTGCCACTTTTGTTTTTTTCTCAAATTCAATAGTTTTATCACGATACCCTAACAAACGGTAATCAATATCTAAAAAATCGCATGCATCAGCAAGTTCCTTTTCCCTAATTTTTGATAAAGTTTCCCTATTTGCAAAAGGTGGAGTCCCCATATTTCTCCCCATTTCACCAAGTGTGCCACATAGATAGGTTACAGGGACTCCTTCCTCCCTATATTGTTTAATCAGTCCGGCTGTTCCAAACGATTCATCATCCGGGTGCGGGAAAATAATAACAACATGTCTCTCTTTAGCCAAATATTTCACCTTCTCATCTATTCATTAGTGTTTAAATCCGTTTTTTATGATTGATTTGATCTTTCCTATAATTTATTGTGCTCTGACATATACCGTTTGATCATATTTACAAATAGATTTCATCAGATTTAAGAGCAGTGGCGTTGCGTTTATGGGTGGCCGCATTTGTTTAACTGTGATCTAAATGTGGTGACTCGGCATTTATGAGCGGTAAACCACGGTTATGGGCGGTAAAACACGGTTATGAGCGGTAAGCCACGGTTATGTGCGGTAAGCCACATTTATGTGCGGTAAACCAACAGTTATGTGCGGTAAACCAACAGTTATGTGCGGTAAAACACGGTTATGTGCGCTAAACCACAGTTATGTGCGGTA
>DKGO01000110.1 GCA_002453315.1 Caryophanales bacterium UBA6768
ACACAAGATTCTGGACTTGACAATTTCGTATGGAGAAGGGAACGATTAACCTCTAATCCTTACCTTCTATAGTGATTTCGTATGGAGAAGGGAACGATTAACCTCTAATCCTTACCTTCTATTGCGATTTTGTATGGAGAAGGGAACAATTAACCTCTATTCCTTACCTTCTATTGCAATTTCGTATGGAGAAGGGCACGATTAACCCCTAACCCCTATAGTGGTTTTGTATTTTACCCTGTTCTTTATCCCCCCTCGTTCACTTAAGGAATACAATGATAAGATAGATTCCCCGTTAGACAGACTACCAATATGTTTCCATCCTATATTTTTACTAAATAAAACCAATAATTTTATTGATAATGTACATACTATATTGGAACAAAATATCAAGAGATTGGAATGGTAAATACATGGGAGAAAAATCATCGGGCATGCCAAATCCTACAGGTAAAAATGCAAAACAGAGTCAATTAGATCAATACCGGATGTCAAATGCCAATAAGCCAATGACAACGAATGATGGTAGAAAAATATCGAATGATACAGACCAGTTAAAAGCCGGTATCCGTGGCCCTTCAATCCATGGTGATCATCAATATTTTGAAAAAATGACCCACTTTGTGAAGGAGGAAATCCCTCAAAGGGTTGTTCATCCACGGGGGTATGGGGCCCACGGTGAATTTGAATGTTACCAATCAATGAAACATGTGACTAAAGCCGGTTTTTTACAAAAGGCTGGAAAAAAGACCCCGGTATTTAACCGTTTTTCCACTGTACAAGGTAGAAGTGGATCAAAAGACACGGCACGGGATATGCGCTGTTGGGGGGCAAAATTTTATACGGAAGAAGGAAATTATGATCTGACAACGATTAACAATCCAGTGCTAATTAATAATGATGCCATGAAATTTCCGGATGCCATGCACGCATATTTCAACAATATTCAAGATGATATACCAACAGCTACCGGTGCTCATGATACCTTTTGGGATTATGTGGCTAATAATCCTGAATCAATTCACCAAGTTCTGTGGATTATGTCTGATTATGGCATCATCAGAAGTTACCGAATGATGTCGGCATGGTCGATTAATTCATATCTTTTTATTAACGATAAAAAAGAGGCAACGTTTGTAAGATTTGTTTGGAAGCCTGTCCTTGGAGACCATGCAATGCTAATGGATGAGGCACAAAAAATTGGTGGGATTGATCCAGATTTTCATCGAAAAGATCTTAGGGATGCTATCAATTCTGGTTTTTACCCCGAATATGAGCTTGGCGTCCAATTAATCCCAATGGAGGATGAATTTAAATATGATTTTGATGTGCTTGATCCGACAAAATTTTGGCCAGAGGAACTAATTCCTGTGGAAATAATCGGTAAATTGACCTTAAATAAAAATGTTGATAATTATTTTGCCGAGACGGAGCAAGTAGCATTTAGCCCTGGAAATGTCGTACCAGGCATAGATTTTTCCAATGACCCTGTTCTTCAGGGGAGGTTGGCAGCCTATTTACCGGCACATTATCACAGGCTTGGTCCAAATTTTCAGGAGTTACCAATCAATCAACCTGTATGCCCTTTTCATAATAATCAGAGAAGAGGCGGTGGAAAAATTAGAATTGATGTTGGCCAAGTATGGTACCATAAAAATTCATTAGCTGAAAACACTCCAAGTACTACCCCTGTCGAAAAAGGAGGATATGAACATTGTCCACAGAAAGTTGAAGGACACATCATACGTGGCAGAAGTGAATCTTTCCAAGATAATTTTTCCCAACCAAGGATATTTTGGAATAGTATGTCCCCTGTTGAAAAGGAACATTTAATTGAAACATTGAGCTATCAGATTGGCAGTTGTGTCCATAAGTCAGTACGTCAGCAAGCCGTTGATCTACTTGTTAACGTTGATAAGGTCTTGGCAAGTACTGTTGCCGATAATGTCGGGGTTCAACGTCCGAGTGGGAATCATGTTGATGTTGATACAAGTTACCCCTCCCTAAGCATTATGAATACGACGTTTAACGCCGAAACACTAAAAGTGGGCGTGCTTATTGGTAATGGATTTAATGATAAAGAATTAACAAACGTATTGAACCAAATGAAACAACATAGCATTTTTGTTGAGATTATTAGTGAGTCCCTTGCTGCTCTGACAGGTGCTGAGGGAACTAAACTGAAAGTCGATAAAACTTTTCTGACAACAAGTCCATATTTGCTCGATTCACTGTATGTCGTTGGTGGGGAGGCTAAAAATAGCCAGAAATTTAATCAAGATATAACGTATTTCACCAATGTTGCTTACCAAAACTATAAACCGATTGGCGTTGCAACAGGAGGACAGGCATATATTGAGGCACTTATTGGGGATAATCCGTTGGGAGTCGTTTTTGCTAAAGAAAATTCCCAGTTTGGCAAGGAATTCGTTGAGGCCATCGCTACCCAGCGATTTTGGAATAGGACATAAGGTTTTTCTCATAATCATAATGATGTGCCTCCTAAGTCCGATTAAAAAATGTAAGGAGGCGCATCACTTTTAAAGGTCGATCATTTTCTTTTAGGGTTAAAGGTTGTTTTGTTTTATTTTGTTAATTGTTCAAAATATTTTACCGTTATCATTTCATCACCAATTTTTCGTAAATTCCATTCATTTTCAATAAAAATTTCGGCTAATGCGACATACTTATCTCCATATTTTTCTGCCCATTCAATCGCAACTATCGTTTCATAAAAAGCATTCATATCCTTAGATAACTGTTTTGCATAATAGGTTTGTTTGTCATGTGATAATGGCGTAAATGTTGCCATTTGACTTTTTAAATTTGTGAAAATATCCACTGCTTGTTCGTAAAATTTAGACGATTGGATGTTGTTCAAACGTTCGTTTAATTCCCGGATATATAATTGATCTGCCCGAAATTTACTGATTAATCGAACGACCTCAAGCCCTAATATATTCGCTGTTCCTTCCCATACTGACAATACTTGAGCATCCCTTAATAAACGTGGTGTCACAAAATCTTCAATATATCCATTACCACCATGCATTTCAATGGCTTCATGGGCAAAATGTATCGCTTGGTCTGCCGTTTCCTTTTTAATCATTGCGATGTTCAATCGGTTTAAAATGACTTCCTCATCTGTCGCTTCTGATGAAGTGACTTTTTCATATAATTGAATCATGTCAAAAATGGTCGCTGTTTCCACGTGTAGCTTTGCCTTCAGACGCATGAGAGTGTCCTGCACCATCGGGTAGCTGGTTAATTTTTCACCAAAGGCATTACGGCGAGTCGCATAATCAAAAGCCTCATCATAAGCCCGCTTCATAATACCGACAGATGCAATCGCATTACTTACTCTAGATAAGTTTAATGCTTCCATCATATAATAAAAGCCTTTTTTCGCATCCCCTACAAGGTAAGCCTTGGCCCCGTGAAATTCAACTTCTCCTGATGGTACAGCTTTTACACCCAGTTTATCTTTTAGTCGGCGGATTTTGATTTGATTTAAACTATCATCTTCATTTCGCCATGGTACTGCAAAAAGGGACAGCCCTTTTGAACCTGCTTCACTACCTTCCATCCGCGCTAACACCATCGCAACACCTGCCATGCCGGCATTAGAAGCAAAGTATTTTTCTCCATAAATCTCGTAAGTGTCGCCGTTTTTAATCGCGACTGTTTCATTTGCCCCAACATCAGAGCCACCTTGCCGCTCCGTTAAAAAGGTTGCTCCCTCAAATAACATCCTCTCTCCCGTTGCACAAACGTTAGGTAAAAATCTTTCTTTTACCGTTTCATCTCCGTAATGATCAAGCAAAAAGGCAGTCGCTAACGTTAATGTCACTGGACAATAAAATCCCGGTTCTGCCTGAGATAAAATATATCCTTGGGCAAAGCTGTACGTATAGTTTCCTTTATGGTTTAATTCAGGAATATTTTTATGAACATACCCAACGATTCCTTCATTGTAAGTTTCTTCTACCGTTTTTTTATATCCTTCATTGACCCAAATTTCTGAAATATCTTCCCCGTAAGCATTATACTTATTAAGTTGGGGCTCGCCTTCTCGGTCTGTATGGCGGGCACGTTCGTCAATTTCATTCGCACATTGCTCACCGAATTTACTTAAACGATTCTCAGCATATGCGAAAAAATTTTCTGATAAATGTTCTTTTAATATTTTCTGCAAAGTTTCATCATTTTTGTAAAAACTTTCTTTCCTTCCACGTTGTTTACTATTTTCCGCAACGGGTGGATGAATCGGAAAGAAATCCTTTTTCAAGTTTGCCATCTTAATCAGCCTTTTCTCTTAATTTGTGTTTCAGCACTTTTCCGGTTGGATTCCTTGGTAAAACATCGATTTTTTCATAGATTCTCGGGACTTTATGTTCCGCAAGTTCCTCCGATAAAAATTGCTTCAATGCTTCTTCATCAATCTCTGCTTCACTCACATAATATGCTTTAACCGTTTCTCCCCATTCTCTATGTGGGACACCAACAATCGCTACTTCAGAGACCCCTGGGAACCCTAACATTTTCTTTTCTATTTCAAATGGGTAGACATTAATCCCACCAGTAATAATCATATCCTTTTTCCTATCGACAACCCAATAATAGCCATCCTCATCATATTTCCCTAAATCACCTGTATGAATCCAGCCATCTTTTAATATTTCAGCTGTCGTTTCTGGCATGTTGTAATATTCTACCATCACACCTAACCCTTTGATTAAGATTTCCCCGACTTCATTTGCTGCAACTTCTTCTCCAGCATCATTCACAATTTTTAGTTCCGTAAAAAGGCTTGCTCTTTTACCGATACTGCCGGCCTTTTCATCGTGTTCTTCTGGGAATAGCAGGGAACCACTCGGTCCGGCTTCAGTCAATCCATACACCCCTGTTAGTCGGTTTGTTTTAAATTGTTTTTGAATGTATTGAATTTCCTTTGTATCGATTGGTGCCCCGCCATATACCCACCACTCCATCGAGGATAAGTCAAATGAGTGTTGTTCTAATAACTTAGCAGCAAATAAATAGGCAACTGGTGCCCCGAAGAAATGAGTTGTTTTTTCCGCTTCAACAGTTTTTAAAAATTCTAGGGGATGGAAATCTTTCCGTGTAACAACTGTACCACCAACCATTAATGTTGAAACGAAAAACAAATGTAATGGTGCGGAATGACTCATCGGCATCATGAGTAATGACACAGTATGTTCCGTCATTTTCATTTCGATACAAATCATTTGTCCCACTGCTAAAATGTTACGATTGTTTAATACGACTCCTTTTGGTTTCCCCGTCGTTCCTGACGTATATAAAATTGTCGAAATAGTTTCTTCATTCATGTTGCTGACATACTCTTTTTGTTTTCCACTTTCTATCAGAGTCGACAGTGATAACCAGTTACCCACAGTTTCATTCGTCGCTATTTTTATTCCTTGGAAGTCTGTTTTATCGACTTCTCCTGTCAATTCATCATCAGCAATGATTACTTTTGCACCTGAATCCTTATGAATCATATCAACTTCCGCTGCCGTCAATTTTGTGTTAATCGGAACGACGATTGCCCCAATTTTTAAAACAGCTAAATAACTAACGACAAAATTAAACCCATTCGGTAAAAATAAGATGACCTTATCGTTTTTCGAAATATTTTCCTGTTCAAATGAGGTTGCCAAACGATTGGCTAAATCATTTAACTGTTGATACGTAAAGGTATTATCTTCCGTTTTCAATGCAATTTTATCCGCAAATTTACGACTATACATTTCCAAATAGTAAGGGATATTCATTCATTCTCACTCCTCAATTTTTTTAATTTATCATTAAAAATCTTATCCAGTGCTAAAATTTCCTTTTTAATTTGTTCTAATTCTAGGATTCTTGCATCAATTTCTGTCACTTTTTCCTTCCCATATTCTATCGTCCGTTCCAATTGGGCTTTTCCCGTCCGATCTGTATCAAATAGTAAGATCATTTCTTTTATTTCATCCAAATTAAAATTGTACCGTTTGCCCCGGACGATTAACTTTATTTTTGCCAGCTCTTTTTTGCTATACAAACGATGATTTGCTTCATTTCTTGCAGGACTTAACAACCCAATTTCTTCATAATAACGTAAAGTTCTTGGTGTAAGATAAAACATTCGACAAACCTCTGCAATCGTTTTCATTTTCATCACCTTTAATAAAATTTTACGGTGGCATAGTCATCCAACTACCCATTACGACACCTCTTTTTATAATGATACACGCATATTTGTTAATATCAATATATCATTTACGTTAACGTAAGATGCAAGGGGAAATTTTTATCAAAACAAGGATGTTCCCGTCATAACGATGGAATGGATTTTGTACTGATTACTAGGGAAAGGATCTTCCTGACACGACGATGGAGTGGAATTTGTACTGATTACTAGGGGATATCCTTGACACGACGATGGAGTGGAATTTGGGCTGATTACCGGGGAAAGGCCCCTCTTGCGTTGGGTTTTGATGATGATAGCGATGAAATTCCAACGTGAGAGACACCTTGCGTCGGGTTTTGCTGATGATAGCGGTGAAATACCAACGTAAGGCCCCCCTTGCGTCGGGTTTTGATGAAGATTCCGTTGAAATTCCAACGCAAGCCCCCCCTTGCGTCGGGTTTTGCCGATGATAGCGACAAAATTCCAACGTGAAAGACCCCTTGCGTTGGGGTTTGATGATGATGGCGACAAAATTCCAACGCAAGACCCCCCTTGCGTCGGGTTTTGCTGATAATGGCGACAAAATTCCAACGTGAGAGATTCTTGCGTTGGGTTTTGATGAAGATTCCGTTGAAATTCCAACGCTAGACTCCCCTTGCGTCGGGTTTTGATGATGATGGCGAAAAAATCCTGACGTGAGATGTACATGCATCGACAATGAAAAGTTTTTCCACGTACATCACCGTGAAAAAAAGCTGTCCTCCCGTTATAAAGGGACTGCCCGTCCATTGTGATAGATTTTTCCAGGAGCCACCATTATTCTGATTAGAAAATAAATAAAGTGTTTTATCATGCAATTCAGCAAAATTAAAAAACCTTTTTATCCTTATTGCGATATCTATTTCTAGCTCGGTATTGCAGCGGTGCCCTTGCGGGAAAATTCAACGGCAAACTGTAAAAGTGTACCAGGTGGGTAAATGGAATAGAGGCAAACAGACCAAAGGCAAATATAACGTGTAACTTAAAAAGAAATGGAACGGTACTCATTAAGTCATACCTAGGCTGAAAGATAAATAAACTTCGGAACCACGGGCCAATTGTTGCTCGATATTCATATGAAACAACCGTTAAATTGTAAACAATTGACATATAAGTCCCCGTCCCAGCAACAATCAACAGTGCAATGACCGAAAAATAATCAGCAAATGATGCACGAATGCGAACAGGATCAATTGTCATTTTACGAATTAGTAAAATGATGAGTCCCGCGACGACCATTAATCCCGCAATACCTCCACCAGCAATAGCCCCAAAATGGTACATATCATCAGATATTCCGAGCCATTGATAAAAGCCCATTGGTATAACCATTCCCATCACATGGCCCACAAACGCTAACAAAATTCCCCAATGAAATAACGGAGACCCAATACGAAGCCATTTCTTTTCAAAAAACTCTGTAGAGGGCGCGACCCAGCTTAATTGGCCATATGCAAATCGATACAATAAACCTACAATCATTATTAATCCTGTTATGTACGGAAAAATAATCCACCAAAAAATATCAACCATTGTGATCACTCCTGAACCATTTAATTATTGGTACCTTATCAGAGGCTTCCCATTCGACTTTTAATTAATGACAGATGACCGGTAACAAGGCCCCCTTCCCAATTATTGGGATTGCATTTGATAACTTTCAAACAGTGGATAACAGAACCCCTTACGTAGCTGTTAAATTATTATTGGTACATGATCGGGAAAGGGAGTTCCTCTAAGTCGGCTTCTTCTCGATTATTTTCCAAATCGGCAACTTCCTTTTTTGTCGGCTTTGGAAATACATGTATGACAAGTATTTCTAGAATACCTTTGTATGGATTTTCCCTATCAATATGATCAAACATCATGTGGATGACAATTGCCAGACGTTTAAATAAACGTATTCGTTCAGCAGGTTTTGGAGCAACGGCTAAAAATTCTATCAGCATTGGGATAAAATCTGCCAATTCACCATCAACCCGATTATATCCAGCTTGATTAATTGTTTTCTGCAATTTAATTAGTGCCGCCCCTCGTTTGGGACTATCACCAAATTCATGGGCTGTTAAATAAAGACCAAACTTTGATTTTAAATCAAATGTCGAAACATATAATTCTCTCAATTCCCTTAAGGAACAGCCAAATATTAATTTACATGCTTGCTTAAGGTCATTTTTTACCGATGGTAAGTCTATTTCTGTTTCAATACACTCATTGATATCAATTTTAAGCTTACTAATTGAATCTTGGGGATAACTGAGTAAACGACAAGCAATAAGTAGTATTGCTTGCACTTGTCGTGAAATCAAAGTGTGTTCACCTTCGCTCATGATTGATTCGCTGTTTTCCAACATCACTTCCAACCCCTTTCATAAGCGAATGTAGCAGCGGCACCTTCACGGGGAGCAATTTCTTCCAAACTACACGCCCCTTGTTCAAAATATAATTCATCTTCCCCATCCATTTCCCTACGCCCTGTTGGGATAACAAAACGTTCCTTATACTTGGCAACGCCTAATAATCGGGCCATTTCTTCCACCTCTTCTGGACTTGTTCCCGCTTCTTTAACAAGTTCACTTTGTCTGAATTCGTCAATACCTCCAACTGTTTTTCCACGCATATAAACACGCATTGCCGTTAATTTCAACAAGACATTGCGGATAACTTTTGTATCACCAGCAGTTAGTAAACTCGCTAAATATTCCATCGGAATCCGCATTTGGTCAACAGCTGGAATATAGCCATCCGTACTTAATTCATCCTCATTTGTAATATGGTTCATAATTGGGCTGAGCGGGGGCACGTACCAAACCATAGGCATTGTCCGATATTCCGGATGCAGTGGTAGGGCAATTTTCCATTTAATGGCCATTTTGTATACGGGAGATTCTTGTGCCGCCTCTAACCAAGGATCTGTTATTCCAGCTTCCCGTGCCTTTTCCTGAATACCGGGGTCAAATGGATCAAGAAAACAACTGAGCTGAACCTCATATAAATCTTGTGGATCTTCAACAGAAGCTGCTGCCTTCACTTTATCTGCATCATACAAAATGACACCGATATACCGAATTCGACCAACACATGTTTCCGAACAAATGGTTGGCAGACCTGCCTCTGTTCTTGGATAACAGAAATTACATTTTTCTGCCTTATGTGTGTTCCAATTGTAATACACTTTATGATAGGGACAACCACTCATACAAAATCGCCAACCACGACAAGCCTCCTGATCGACAAGCACAATACCGTCTTCTTCCCTTTTATATAAGGCACCGGTTGGACAAGAAGCTACACAAGACGGATTTAAGCAATGTTCACAAATACGCGGTAAATACATCATGAATGTTTTTTCATATTCCATCGAAATATGTTCCTGTAATTTTTGCACATTCGGGTCCATTGGGACGATTTCACTGCCACCAGCAAGATCGTCATCCCAATTTGACCCCCATTCTGGTTTATCAATAAACTTTCCGGTAATTTGCGACTTTGGTTGAGCCACTGGTAAGTTTTTCGACTTTTCACTGTGAATTAAATTGTCATAATCATACGTCCATGGCTCATAATAGTCATCCATATTAGCCATATTCGGATTATAAAAAATATTCGCTAACTTGGAAATCGGACCGCCTGCTTTTAATTTCAGTTTGCCTTTTTTTAATTCCCAACCACCTTTATATCTATCCCTATCCTCCCATGATTTAGGGTATCCAGGGCCAGGTCTTGTTTCTACATTATTAAACCACATATATTCCGTACCAACCCGATTCGTCCACATATTTTTACATGTCACTGAACAGGTATGACATCCAATACATTTATCTAAATGCATCACCATCGCAACTTGGGCTTTAATTCTCAAGCCAATCAACCTCCTTCAATTTTCTAATGACTGCAACAGTATCTCTCTGTTGACCAGTTGGCCCATAATAATTAAAACCATAGCTAAGCTGGGAATAACCACCAATCATATGGGTTGGTTTCACGGTTATTCGTGTCACACTGTTGTGGGTGCCTCCCCGCTGTTTATTAATCACGGTTCCGGGAACACCTAATGTTCGGTCTTGGGCATGATACATGTAAGCCAGTCCCTTAGGAATCCTGTAGGTGAGAACAACTCGGGCTGAAATGACACCATTTCGGTTATACACTTCAATCCAATCGTTGTCTTTTAGACCAATAGAGGCACCATCTTTTTCGTTCATCCAAACGACTTGCCAACCTCTAAACAATTGCGACATGGCGGTTGTGTCCGTGAACATCGTATGAATCCCCCACTTTTGGTGAGGGGTTAAATACCTTACTGTGATGGAAGGCCCATTTTCTTTTACCCCTTTTTCCCCGGGTAAAAAAGGATCACGATATAACGGCGGTAAGTACAATGGCAGACTTTCCCCGTAATCAAGCATCATTTCATGGTCAAGATAAAAACTTTGTCTGCCCGTTAACGTTCTCCAAGGAATGTTGTATTCCGTATTGACCGTAAAAGGGGAGTAGCGGCGATTGTCTTTTTCCAAACCACTCCATACGGGAGTTGAGATGGCATGTTTTGGCTGTGCTGTCAAATCTTCCAACGTATAATCTTCTTCTTCACGCCCTTTAGCAATGTCACTTAAGTCCTGCCCAGTATTTTTCGCTAATGACCTCCAGCCTTCAACAGCCCGTTTCCCGTTTGTCGCTCCAGACATAAGCAGGATGGCATCAATTGCCTTTTTATCCGTATATAAATCGGGCATCCCTTTACCGATGCCCTCACGTTTTGATAACCCTAGTCTTTTTTCGAGTTCTTTATAAACTGGTTCCCCATTGATTTGGACACCCTTTGCCCCATAACCATTTTTAAGTTCAGGACCGACCGTGATCATTTTGTCATAGACTTTAGGGAAATCCCTTTTAACAATTTGAAAATTCGGCATTGTTTTCCCCGGAATTGCCTCTATATCTTCTTTGCGCCAATCTTTTATTTCACCCAACGGCTGGGAAATTTCTCCCTTGGAATCGTGTCCAAGCGGAGTCATCATTAAATCCTCACTCTCGGGTAAATGCTTTTCAGCAAGTTCGGAAAAAGTTTTTGAAATTTCTCGAAATGTGTCCCAATCACTCTTTGCTTGCCATGGCGGCGAGATCGCAGCGTTAAATGGATGGACAAATGGGTGCATGTCTGTACTGCTAATATCATACTTTTCATACCAAGTTGCCGCAGGAAGTACGATATCAGAGAAAAGTCCGGAACTTGTCATTCTAAAGTCAATGCTGACGAGTAAATCTACCTTTCCTTTAGGTGCTTCCTCCGTAACATTGACAGTTTCCGGCTGCCAAGAATTCTCGGTATCAGATAAAATTTGGTCTTCCCCACCGATAAGGTGCCTTGCAAAATACTCATGACCTTTTCCACTATCACCAAGCAGGTTGGAACGCCAGTTAAAAAATACCCTTGGAAAGTTTTTTGGATCATCGGGATTTTCAATTGCCCAGTCAATTTTTTCTTCTTTAATCTGGGATACAACATCATCAATAACTTCCTTTTCAGTTGTAGCTCCCTTTGCTCTAGCTTGCTTCACAAGATCAATAGAATTTTGTGAAAACTGTGGAAACGATGGGAGCCATCCTAATCTAGCTGACAGGGCATTCACATCAGCAGGATGCATTTTGTTGTATTTACCGTCCCAAGCAGTTTGTTTATTTAAATCGATATTCGATTCATAACGAAATTGATCAGTAGCAAAATAAAAATAAGATGTTCCATTTTGCAGACGAGGTGGTTTAATCCAGTCCCCAGCAAAAGCAACTTGCTGCCAGCCTTCAAGTGGTCGTACTTTTTCTTGCCCAACATAATGTGCCCAGCCACCACCATTGACACCTTGAGAACCTGTTAATAACACAAGATTTAGAATGGATCGATATATTTGATCACTGTGGAACCAATGGTTTGTGCCGCCCCCCATGGCAATCATTGATTTCCCATGAGTTCGTGCAGCATTATCAGCAAATTCCCTGGCAACTTGAATGACATGATTTTTATGTACACCTGTGATACTTTCCTGCCAAGCTGGAGTATATCCTTTTGGATCATCATAGTCGGCCGGATAATCCCCCGAAAGTCCCCGAGAAATTCCCGTATGGGCGAGCATTAAATCAAACACCGTTGTCACTTTAAGCTGATCGCCATGTTTATTTTTAATGTACTTTACTGGCACACCACGTTTGAGTGTACCGCCGGTTTCTTCGGAAAAATAAGGGAAGGTGACCATGGCAATCTCATCAGCATCATGAATAAAGGTTAATTTCGGGTCTATCTTTGATCCATCTGACCGTGTTAATTCCAAATTCCAATTGTTGTTCTCATCCCAACGATGTCCTTGCGTACCATTTGGTATTTCAAGCTGACCAGTTGGCTCATCAATCAACACCGTTTTCCATTCACCAAGTGCCTCATTGTCATGGATATCAGATGAACGTAAAAAACGCCCGGAACGGCAATCTGTTTCATTTTCATTGAGGATGACGAGAAAAGGTAGATCCGTAAATTTTTTGACATAATCGATAAAATAGGGAACCTCTTTATTGACGTAAAATTCTTGCAATATCACATGTGTCATTGCCATCGCAAGGGCTGCATCTGTTCCTGCTTTCGCTGGCAGCCAAATATCGGCAAATTTTTCATATTCAGCATAGTCTGGGCTGACACCGACTACTTTTGTCCCATTGTATCTAGCTTCAACCATAAAATGGGCATCAGGTGTCCTTGTTTGCGGTAAGTTTGTACCCCAAATGATAAAATATTTCGCATTATACCAATCAGCACTTTCTGGGACGTCTGTTTGCTCTCCCCATACCTGTGGCGATGCTGGAGGCAGATCGGCATACCAATCATAAAAACTCAAAATCGTTCCGCCGATTAAAGACAAAAAACGTGTCCCAGCAGCATAGCTGACCATCGACATGGCTGGGATTGGGCTAAAGCCAACAACCCGATCAGGGCCGTATTTTTTTATCGTATAAATGGAGGAAGCAGCAATAATTTCTTGCACTTCCTGCCAATGAGCACGGACGAATCCACCTTTACCCCTTGCATTGACATATTGTGCCCTTTTTTTAGGATCTGTGACAATAATCTCCCAAGCTTCTACAGGGTCAAGTCCTCGGTCCCGTTCCGCCTGCCACAGCTCATATAAATCACCACGAATATACGGATATTTCACGCGAACTGGGCTATATGTATACCAAGAAAAACTAGCCCCACGCGGGCAACCACGTGGTTCATATTCCGGAAAGTCATCGCCTGTGGATGGGTAATCGGTTTGTTGTATTTCCGATGTGATAATTCCGTCTTTCACGTAAATTTTCCAACTACATGATCCCGTGCAATTAACACCATGTGTGGAACGAACAACTTTATCATATTGCCATCTTCGACGATAAATATCTTCAGAATCCCTTGGGCGTGTACTCTCTTCCGTCCATCCGTCGTTTAACCGTTTCCCTTCCTTTAGATGCTTTAGTGTTTCAATTAATTTATTCGTTTTTCTCACATTTAGTCATCTCCTTGATCCATCGTGTCTATTGGATTAAAACGCTCACCGACAAGACGAAAGCTCCCCTCTTTCTCTTTAAATTCCTCTTGAAAAACAAGATAATTCGGTGCATTTGATGCAACTAAAATCAAACGATCTAATCTGTCCAAGTCACTGATATTATAAATTTCTTCTATCATTTTTGGTGATATATCACCAAAACGCATTCGTATGATGTAAATTAAATCTTCCCTATCATGAACGAATTGGGCTTCCTCTTCCATTGAAAACATGTGATTTCCTCCTGCAATTTATGACATTTATGGCTTCATCATTTTAAAATAATCAGCAACCATTGCCTTTTTACACACTTTGGCTACTTCATCAATAAAGATTGTAAAATCATCTTCATGATTTTGTAGTGATGTAAATGAAAAAAAGGCTTCTTTCGATTGTTTATAGTCTTCTCCATATCGAATCTTAATTTTTAGTCCAGTTATTCCAGTCATAGCGACTATTTCTACATCGTAGGAGTGGATGTTATACGTGTCATTCAACTTATTTACGATGTAATGATAAAGTTTTGGATCGACAATACGAAGTGATTTTGTCATGTTTTCATCGATTTTATTCACCATTAAAAAGACCCCCCACCATTAATGATGCGGCAGAATACGTTCCTCATCACGATTATGTATCCTATCTACCAAGACAAGGGACTGAAATCGCTGCAAAACGTCATCATTGATATCCCCTTCATCAAGTATTTCCTTAATTTCATTTATCAGAATACGCAGTATATCATGGTCACGTATAAGCCCAATAATGGTGTCGTTTAACAACGGGGATTCTTTCACTAACTCTTTATATAAACCCCTTTCTTCAGCAGCAGCATGTTGAAGTGTTCGTGTTTCCCAATGCTCTACCACTATAAAAGCAACTTCTAAAGCCTTTTCTAACTCATTATTTTTCAAAAGCCCTTCTAATAGCCCGTTTAATTCAATTGCTTCCATTAATGCTGCCTCATGGATGGCAGAATGACTATCAATGTGTTTCAAACCGGGTCCAGACATTAAAAACTCCTCCCCTTCATGTTTTGTTATATAACTGTTCTCATTGTTTTATTTCATTTCTAATTTCTTTAAAAGATTCGTATTTTTATTTACTTTACGCTCATTCCGACTACGAATATTCTTTAATTTCTGAATAAATTTTTCATAATCGTTTTCCCAAAATTGGTAATCGTAGCTAAAACTATCATGACCAGAATAAGGAATATTTATGCAACAATTTTCCATTACTACCATTCCTTAAAAAATCTGCATTTCTTTCTAGTTACATTTGTTGTTTGCTTCCTAAACAGCTTCCTACAACGACCAAACCAGTCCGGAATTTATTCAACAAAAAAATCCTATTCAGTTGATAGAGAAAAACTCCCTCTACCCTTTGAATAGGATCTTTGTATCTTTAATTTCTTCATAATCACTTTTTTTAAAAATGAAACCGTCGAATCAATTCTTCTTTAAAAATTTTATAAGAAAACAGCCAAAAACCAAGAAAAGTAAGAGATGCATACACACTTGTGATGATGGATGGCCAAAATATCGTGGAAACCCCCGTGAAGAAGATGCCAATTGGAAGAAATCCTAATAATATCAAGGTTAATATAAAACCAACATATTCATTCCAATGCATTCTTTTCTTCACAATGATGATCGTTGTGACAAGAGTGGCAGTAATAATCAGGAAAGGGACGATAAAATTGACCGACCAACGCCAAAATCCTGACAAAATATCAATTACGATGACTAAACCAGTTAGGCTAATCACTTGATAAACAATCTTTGCCCCCATATGTGCCGATGAAATAATCGTATGATTAATTGCCACTAAAAGATAAAATATCGCTGCCGCGACATAATATACCCAGAAAAATTGCGGTGTTAAAAAAATATTAATCAATAAACTTGCACTTAAAATGACCACAGATATAAATATCATTAATCTCAAGAAAAAAGCATTTCTTACCCTTTGATTTGTAGGTTGATAAATAGGATATCTATTCACCTTCCGATCCAACATTTCCTCAGGCATATATTGTAAGCATAAAGGGCATGTACCATCCTCTATCCATACGTTACAATTTGTACATTGGTTCACTTGTCAACCCCCCAATTATTTGAGTAAACTTCCACTTTTAACCCAGTTAAATGAGAAAGTTGGCTAAAAAATGATTTTATAATGTCCGTTTCCTCAATCGATCTTGCAAAGGTAATGGTCATTTGATTATTTATAGTGCAAATTCCACAGTTAATTGGACTATTACTTGTTGGATATATGATGGCTTCCATTCTTTCAATGTGCCGATTCATAGAAGCAGGCAATATAACATTTCCCATATTCGAAATCGTTGCTGTTTTTGCCATCTCACCAAATTGTTGAAAACCGTACCGCATAGCATAATATTTAAAAAATAGAGGAATCATTCTAGTTACAATATTTCTTTGCAAATATACATAACGATTAATATCTTCTTGGACAATACTTTTATCAGTTTTATTTCTTAACTGTGTAGAAATTTCTGCAATAATTTTTTCCAAGGTCACATCATCATTTGCCGATATCCCTACATTTACAACTTTAAAAAAATTCCTAAGTGTAATCGAGGGGAAAAGTCGACGTAAGTTAACAGGCAATGCGATCGTAATATTTCCTTTATTTAATTCATCCTTTTTAGTTTCGGAATAAATCGAGTAAATTAATAAGGAACTAATAAATTCAGTCATCGATGCCCCAAGCCCCTTCGCATAGCTATTTAAATCAGAGGCACAAATCACTCCATGAACGACATTTACTCCCGGGTATTTAAAAGGTGTGCCCTTTACTTGAACGGAGCGTGGAACCTTTTCGTAAAAGGGAAAACGGCTTTTTTCCTGAAAGTATTTGTCAAAACTATCTTCCATTTCCCGAATATTAGGTGATTCACTCGGTATGAGTAAATCTCCATTAACCGAAATCTTTTCTCCTTGTAAAATTAAATATTGGTAGATTAATGTTTTGATAAACTCTATTGCCCCTACCCCATCTGTTAGGGAATGAAATATTTCGACAGATATTTTCCGTTTATAATATAAAACCCTAAGTAAATAGCCATTATTCTCCTTCGGATTAATGGGATGGCAAGGATACGTCGTTTCTTCTTGAATAACTAAATTCTCTTTATTATCCTCCAAAAAGTCCCAAAACAATCCTTTACGCACTTTAACGGCCAATGTTGGGAACCGTCGAATAACGATATCTAGGGCCTTTTGTAATTGGTTAGTATTAATTGTTTCCTTCATTGTCAACGAAACACGATATACCGATGAATTTGACACTTTTGATACTGCATGAAATATTTTCCCGGCATTATCTATTTTATACCATCTACTCATCTGCTCATCTACTTTCTAGAGTCCCTTAAATCGCCTAGGAAAATATGATTTAAATCAAAACTATCACCTTCAGTGACTATCATTATAATTATTTTTTCACACTTTAAAACAAGTACATTTTATATGAATTTTACCACAATAAATCATTTTCAGCTAATTTCTATGACATATTGATACGGTAGTTACCTAACATTGTAAATTTAGTTTTTTTAACCATTTGGGACATAACAATGGCGGGTTTATCAATAAGTAATGTTTTATAAAAAAAAAGAAAGACAAAATAAGTTGTCTTCCTTTACAAAATAAAAGATTGATAATTTAATCTTTTCAAATGTTTGAAATTTCCAAGGCGAATTTTAATGTAACATCATTCAAGGTCGCTTTAGGTGGTCCCTCTTAAGTTCTCCTGTGTGATAATTTCATTATCTCCAGAATGTTGTGCAGTCTTCCTTATCTGTTATGTTATATTTAATCATTTCCTTCAGCAAAGTATAATTAACTTCCTTATTCCAAGGAATTCTCATCAATTCCTTCGTATTATCATAACCAGATTTGACAATTTCATCAGCGAAATGCTTTATTCCCGCCATTTCAGGTGCTACGGATAAATGTTTTTTTGCCGCACTAAAACCTATTATATACGTACCACGATAAGTAAACATTGGTTGATTCCACTTTATTTCAGGAATTAAATCCGGAAAGTTTTCAAGTACCCAATTTAACACTTTCCTCATTATTTCTCGATTTTCCAAAATATCTATCTGGCTAAGGTATTCTTCATATATCTTCATTTTCATCCACCTAAAATAATATTTCCCCTTATGAAAAACGTGTTTTTTGATTTTTATAAGAGATAATTAATAGTCGCTGCAACATAAAGATTCAATTTAATTGTCATTGATAACCAAAGAATGAATCTTTTTTAATATATTTTTTTGCAATATGATTTTTCTTAAATTACTAAAAGTTGAATCTATCATTGACTTCGGTCCGGCAATAAAGTAATTTGCCTTGTTATTAAATGTTTTGCTGAATTGGTCAACTTCATTGTTTAACTCTTCCCTTGTATGGAAGTATGAAATATTGATTGAACAATGTTGGGCAATTTCATCTAGTTCATTTTTAAATAAGTGTGTTCCTTTGCTGTTCAAATAAAATAGGGTAATGTGATGTCCATCCCCACTCCCCTCAATATCAAGCTGTTTTAATATAGCCCGAAAAGGTGTGATACCTATGCCTCCGGCAATCAAAATTGTTGGGCGATAGTCCTTTAAATAAAAGGATCCAACCGGACCACTCATTTTAATTTTCATCCCTTTTTTTAAATTACGTAAACCCTGTTTAAATTCACTAGTTTCATCATCTATCCAAGTGGTAATTTTAATATTTTCTTCTGACGGAGCGGCTGCAATCGTAAATGGCCGAATAGGATTTTTAATCTTTTTATCATCTAATTGAAATAATCCATGTTGTCCCGCCTTCCATGTGATATTGTTGTCTTTTTCAAACTCAAATGTATAAATATGATCCAATTCTTTATAGCTTTCTATAAAATTTAAATTTCTTTTTTTAAATATTCCTAAGGAATCCATAACAAAACCCATACAATCCTCCTTCCCCTGGATGCTTTAATCCACTAAGATCAAAATAATTCAAAGTCGTGTTTTTAATAAAAATCTTTTGATAAGATAAATATCTTATTTTTGCAATAGTCTTTCTAGTTTTTCTCCAAATTTCATCCAGCTATATGTTGCACCCTCTATTGCCCCTTTAGTTGCCTTTGTTTGTTCACTGAATCCTGTTTGTTCAAAATGGAGTTCAGTCCCATTAGCACTCTCGTTTAAAGTCCAAGTAATCGTCGTTTTTTCTCCAGCGCTATCCCACGTGTAAACCAATTTAAATGGCTTATCTACCTCTAGCACTTCACCATTTACGATTCCATCCCACCATTTATTTGGTTCTGATTTAAATTGGAAAGTATACCCAACATCGGCTTTAAAGTTATTTTCCCAAATCCACTTAGAAAGCATTTCTGAATCCGTTAGAGCCTTCCATACTTCTTCAATCGAACTGTTAAATTTAAAATCTAAAGATACATCTGGTTTCATTCTTTTTTCCTCCAATATAATACTTAATTTATTCATTCTTTCACGCCAAAAGTCTTCATAAAAACTTACCCAATTCTGTACCTCTTGCAACGGTTCAGCATTTAAACGATATCTTGTTTCCCTCCCTACTTTTCTGCTCGTTACAAGGTCTGCTTCCCTTAAAATTGCTAGATGCTTGGATACTGCTGTCCGGCCAATTTCAAAATGAACGGTCAGACGGTAAAGTGGTAATTCGTCTGCTTCAGCTAAAATACGAAGAAGTTTTCTTCTATTTTCATCAGAAATTGCTTCATAGACATCTTTTCTTTCGTTTTGATGATTCAATTAAGTTTCTCCTAATATTTTAATATGACACCTGAAGGTGTCGTAATTACTTAAATAATACGACACCTTCAGGTGTCATGTCAAGTGCTTTTAAAGATTATTTTTTATATTTAAAAATATCTTAAATTTTATTAATTTCCATCCATAATAATAGCGTCATTTTTTGACCTGATATGTTAGTTCCACAAATTGATTATAGCGTTTTTGTCCTTTTAATATGAGATCTAAGTGATCATCACCTTCAATAAAAAGTGGAATTCCCTCACCAAGTATTGTAGGAGCAATTGTTAAGTACATTTCATCCAGCAATTTCTCTTTTATGAAAGTATGTAATAGTCCCCCACCACCAACAAGCCAAATATTACTTCCCGACTCCCTTTTCAATTTTTCAATTAGATGGCTAACTGGTGAATTAATAAATTTTACATCTTCTGTGTCTTCTAAAATGGAAGATGTAAAAACAAAACAATCTTTATTTTTATAAGGGAATTCCTTTAAGTCCTGTCTTATTATCCAATCATAAGTTTTCTTCCCCATGATAATTGTGTCAACTGTATCATAAAATGTAGAAAACCCATTATCTCCTTCACCTTCAACTTTAAATAACCATTCAAGGGATTCATCCTTTGTTGCTATGTATCCATCTAAGCTTGTAGCAATAAATAAAATTACTTTTCGCTGATGATTCATGGGTTGCCCCTTTATTGAATTATTTTGTTCCAAACAATCCATTTTTGAAATCTAAATATATGAAGTTTTTCTATTCTAAAAATTAACCTACATTAATAAAGAGGAAATATTGTGATATGGAAATCTGATTGAAATATATTCATAGTAATTTTGAGTGATATGATAGTTCCTCTTTATCTGGGTAGAATTTATTCTAGTGATTTTCTTAT
>DKGO01000056.1 GCA_002453315.1 Caryophanales bacterium UBA6768
TTTTACCCATTTTTTAGCGAAAACAAGAGATAACAGATGATTTCATTGATATAATGTTAGAAATATCATTATTTTATAACATAAATACATTAATATCGTCAATTTTAGTGTAATTTAAGCGTTTTCAAAAGTTGAGTCAAATATCGATAAGCTTTATTATGTTACATACAACCAAACGTAAATTTTTGTTGAAATATCTATTTTGTTATCTTCATAGTTTGATAACATATTCATTTACGTGACGTTGTAAAATTAAAGGGAGGTCATTTAAAAGATGAGGAAATGGTTATTAGGTGTCGCATTTGC
This sequence comes from Caryophanales bacterium UBA6768, assembly GCA_002453315.1. Next base: position 307 of record DKGO01000056.1, read on the forward strand.
CTTTGTATTAGTTCTTGCACTTGCTGCATGTGGAGGAAATGACAATGGTGGTGCAAATAGCAATAATGGCGATAATAACAATACTGCCAACAATAACGCTGAAAATAACACCGATAATAGCGATGATGGTGGAGATGTATCAGAGCGTGTCGCTAGTCTTATCGAAGCAGGTGTTGTCCATGTAGGTTTCGCAGATGAGAAGCCTTATGCATATGAGGAAGACGGCGAACTTAAAGGTGTTGCAGTTGATGTTGCAACTGAAGTTTTAAAAAGTATGGGAATTGAAAAAGTTGAAGGTCATTTATCTGACTTTGGTGAATTAATTCCTGGTCTACAGGCTAAAAAGTATGATATCATCACAGCTTCTATGGCTATTACTGGGGATCGTTGTGAAAATGCTGCTTTTGGTAACCCTGAAGTGCTATATGGTGAAGGGTTAATCGTACAGGCAGGAAATCCATTAAATCTAAAGAGCTATCAAGACATTGGTGATAATCCTGATGCAATCGTTTCTATTATGTCAGGTGCTACTGAAAATGAGTTCGTACAGGAATATGGTGTTGATGAAAGTCAAATTCAAAGTGCACCAGATATCCCAGCCACACTATCCGCTGTTGAGTCAGGCCGTGCTGATGCAACAACAGGTACTGAAATGACAGTTAGAATGGCTTATGAAAGTATGAATTCAGATAATCTAGAGTTCGTTGAAGATTTCGAACAGCCAATCATTGTACCTGAGGGTGGAGAAGCAGGATCACCAAGTTATGGTGCTGCAGCATTCCGTCTAGATGATGATGATTTACGTGAAGCTTATAACGAGGCTTTAGCAGCATTAAAGGATACTGACCTTTATGGTGAGTTGTTAGAAGCGAACTATTTCAGTTTAGAATCTAACGGGGTAGGAAATGATGTGACTGCTGAGGAAGTTTGTTCTGGAGATATTTATAAATAATATAAGGTAAATATGGTAGGGTCTTTATTTCTTACTTAAGAAGAAAGTAGACCCTACTTTTTAACAATTATCAATCAATGATACATTAATTTTTTTCGCAAACTTGTTTATACAAGTTTCATTCTTATTTACTCTACTTTTGAAATGGGGGGATTGCTATTAATGCCTTATTGGAAGTATTCCCAGTACTTATGAAAGGGATAGAAGTAACTGTTTTAGTGCTAGTTTTATCTGCTATATTAAGTTTTTTTATTGCTATTTTTGCTGGGCTTTGTCGAATTTCACGATTTAAAATTGTTCGTTTTATTACGACTGTCTATGTTGAAGTATTTCGTGGAACATCTCTTATCGTGCAATTATTTTGGCTTTACTATGCATTACCAATATTATTTGATTTTCAAGTGGGTAGTAACTTAGCGGCGGGAGTTTTAGCAATATCACTTAACTACGGGGCTTACATGTCCGAGATTGTACGGGGAGCCATCCTCTCTGTTGATAAAGGACAAACGGAGGCTTCCATTGCTTTAAACTTATCCGGTTTCCAACGAATGCGTCTCATCATTTTCCCACAGGCATTACGTATGATGCTACCAGAGTTTGGAAACTACCTAATTCAAATGTTGAAAGCGACCTCATTAGTATCGCTAATTGGAATGCAGGACATTTTATATCATGGAAAACGTTTTAGTTCCTCCTATATGTCCATGAGTGCCACTGTTTATATACTATTGTTAGTTTTCTACTTTATTATTGCTATTCCTCTTATTTTAATTTCTAGAAAAATGGAGGCTATTTCTAAGAAGGGAGTGGCCACATAATGAGTATGGATATGTTTGCAGATGCTTTTCCTTTTGTGGTAAAAGGATTAAAGATTACTGTTCTATTAACTTTTACGTGTTATATATTTGCACTTATTGTAGGTTTTGCCTGGGTATTTCTTAGACGTATCCCATTTAAACCATTAAGATGGGTGGTTTATTGGATTATGGAGTTCATCCGTTCAACTCCACCACTAGTACAATTATTCTTCCTTTATTACGGTTTACCAGTCGTTCCCGTTATCGGTGTAAGCTTTTCAGCTTTCACGTGTGCTGTAATAGGATTAGGATTACACTTTAGTACATATATTGGCGAAGTTTATCGTTCCGGTATCGAGTCAGTTGATAAAGGCCAATGGGAAGCCTCTACAGCATTAAATTTATCGACTATCCAAAAATGGACAAAAGTGATTTTACCACAAGCAATTCCTCCTACCATTCCAATGTTAGGAAATTATTTAATTATTTTATTTAAAGAA
>DKGO01000230.1 GCA_002453315.1 Caryophanales bacterium UBA6768
ATTGAGGGAACCTTTGTGACTGATGGTTTAGAAGGATATCATCAGGCGGAAAAAGAATCGTGGGATTGCCTTATTATTGATTGGATGTTACCAAACATGGACGGGATAACGATTTGCCAAAAATTGAGGGAACAAGAAAATGATGTTCCTATTATAATGTTAACGGCGAAGGATACGGAATCTGATCAAGTATTAGGATTAGAATTAGGGGCAGACGATTATGTGACGAAACCGTTCAGTCCATTAACATTAATGGCCCGAATTAAGGCCGTAACAAGGCGTGCAAAAACAAACGAATTAGTAAACAACGAAGAACATGTCGTTACATCAGCTCGGTTAACCATTAATCCACATACCCGAGAAGTATTCAAAGACGGAAATCCCATCACCAATTTAACCCCGAAAGAATTCGATCTTTTATGTTTATTTGTGAAACATCCTAAACAAGTTTTTACAAGGGAACAATTACTGGAACAAATATGGGGCTATCAATTTTACGGTGACGATAGAACGGTGGACGTTCATATTAAACGTCTTCGATCAAAAATAGGCGATAAGGAAAATGAATTTTTTCAGACAATATGGGGGGTAGGCTATCAATTTGCTGAACAACATTTGTCTGAAAAGGATGATCAAAAATGAAAGTAAAGTATTTTTATCAACAATTCGGAAGTCATATGAGTGTGATCATTGTTGCGATGATTGTGTTAAGTATACTATTCACCCATTATTTAGAAAAATTCATTTATGAAAACAAAATAGAGGAATTAACCTCGTATGGTGAAAGTATTTTAACGGAATTAGAAACGAGTCGCCAAGGTACTAAGCAAATTTTGCAAAACTATGGAAATGTTCTAGTGGACCAAGACATTTATTTTAGTCTATTCGATGAAAATTCTAGAATCATTTATGCAATGGAGGGCAAACGTCCGAATATCACCCTGGATGATAAGGAATGGGTCAACATTACCCGGGGGGAGAAAGTGACGGTTAAAAAAGACTTTACCCGTTTTTCTGAAGGAACTTCCTATGTACTTTTACCGTACATGCATAATGAATATTTTATCGGTGGAATTTTATTAGCGGCCCCGATAAAAGGGATGAATAAAGTCATTTCAACCATGAACAAATATATGTTTTTAACTGTCTTAGTGACGCTTATTGTCGCTCTGGTTCTAAGCTGGATATTGGCAAAAATTTATGTGACACGCATTAATCGTATTAAAAATGCGACATCTAAAGTTGCTGCTGGTGACTATGATATACGAATCCCGTCATCACATTTTGATGAAATTGGGGAACTTTCACATGATTTTAATGATATGGTGGAGAAATTACAATTATCAATGGTGCAAATTGAACAACTAGAAACACGAAGACGACAGTTTATGGCTGATGTTTCCCATGAACTTCGTACCCCGTTGACGACGATTTATGGGATATTAGAAGGAATTGAAAATGATATGATTCCAGAATCGGAGAAAAAACAAGGTCTCGAACTTGCAAGTAAGGAGGCGAAAAGATTAATTCGCCTTGTTATTGAAAATTTGGATTATGAAAAAATTAAATCAAATCAAGTGACATTACACCAAACATCAGTTAGAGTACGGGATGTATTCGAAACAATTCAGGATCAATTAGAACCATTTGCAAAGGAAAAACATAATATAATTCAAATAGATGCATCAAATCAGGCAGTTGTGTATGCTGATTATGATAGGTTAATGCAAATTTTAATTAATATTGTAAAAAACAGTATTCAATTCACAGAAAATGGAACCATTGAAATGCAGGCAAAGGAAATAGATGATGCAACAATCATTACAATTGTTGATACAGGAGTTGGAATGCAAGCAGATGATGTGGAAAAGATTTGGCAACGATTTTATAAATCGGGCACATCGCGTTCGAATAATGTATATGGGGAATTTGGTTTGGGCTTATCAATTGTAAAGCAATTAGTGACTTTGCATGGCGGATCGATTGAAGTGAAAAGTGAAGTGGATCAAGGAACGACATTTACGATTTCTTTACCGAAAAAGGATACACAGTGACATCGTTGATGAAGATTTTTATGGAAACCTATAGTTGGATGACAAATAGTAGAGGTGATTAAATGAGGCCAATTTTGATTGGGACATTAGGGGCTTTGTTTTTTTCTGCAGCATTTATTTTTAATCGTTCCATGGAATTAGATGGTGGAAGCTGGGCTTGGAGTGCATCACTCCGGTTCTTTTTTATGTTACCCATGTTATTACTTATCGTTGGATTCAATAAAAATATAAAACCCGTTCTCCATCATATACGTCAGCGTCCTATCCCATGGATTTTATGGAGCACTGTCGGTTTCGGTCTTTTTTATGCCCCTTTAGCATTTGGGACGGTATATGCACCCGGATGGCTCGTTGCGGCAACTTTTCAATTGAATATTGTTGCCGGGTCACTTCTCGTTCCCTTTATCAATAAGGAAAATAAACGAATTCCATTTCAAAGTATTATTATTTCTGTCATTATTTTAATTGGTGTCTTTACGATGCAATTGGAACATGCAACCGTTGTTCCAGTGATAGGGGTAGTGTTAACGGTTATCCCATTAATTGTCTCCTCAATTGCTTACCCACTTGGTAACAGGAAAATGATGCAAATTGTTGAATCAGATTTAAATACTTTTCAACGTATATTAGGCATGACGATTGCCTCGATGCCATTTTGGATGTTGATAGCCATTTATGCCCTCGTTTCACACGGGCTACCAAGTCCAAGTCAAATGGGGCAAACTTTTATCGTAGCCATTTCTTCAGGAATTATTGGAACAGTACTATTTTTCTATGCGACTGAAATGGTGCGAAATGATAACCATAAGCTAGCTGGTGTAGAAGCGACATCCTCGGGGGAAGTCGTCTTTGCCTTATTAGGCGAGATGGCGTTGTTAGGAATTTTTTTACCAAGTTTTACTTCCCTACTTGGCATGGCTTTAGTTATTATAGGGATCATTTTACATAGCCTTCTATCATCCGTAAAACGTCCTCAAAAAGTGATGGAACAGAGAAAAATGGCAAATTAGTAAGAATGTCATTGTTGGAGGGATTTATAAGTGGAAGCCTTTCTGAATGGGTCTTTTGATGTTTTTATCTAAAATAATACATTTTGTTTTTTGAGATGAGAATCTATCATTTCACTCAATTTTTCCATTTTCTAGAATATACTAAAAAACAAGGATTGCTATAATATTTTTATTTTGGAGGGAACTGATTATGTCAAATAAAATAAAAGTACCGTGGCATCTTTGGCTAATTGCATTATTTTTTATATTTATTTATGCTAATGGCGTATATGACTATTTTATGATGCTAGGACACGATATTGATTATTACGAGTCAAAGGGTTTTACCGAAGAAACCCATCAATATTTTAAAAATTACCCTATACTCCTTTTAGTGTTTTGGACGATTAATATTCTATGTGGAATAATTTCTCCTATTTTGCTCCTATTCCGCATAAAGTTAGTTGTCTTGGTGGCTTTCCTTTCAGCTATTGCAATGCTGTTTTTGGAGGCAATAGGATTTCTGTTTTTTAATCGGTGGGAAGCCCTTGGAACTTTCGATTTGTTAGGATTACTCAAAAGGAGTGCGATTGTGTGGTAGAAGACAATAAAATAGTAAAATAAAAGGGGCTTAGACTAGCCTCTTTTTGCCTGTTAAAATTAATGTTAACCCTGATACGGGTCCAAATAAAAATATCTGGATAATTAGGTTGATATTTCAAAAGTATTTTTGCGTTTTGTATTTGAATACCAAAGCCATTTCTTTTTGGCTACTAGGGTACTTTCCTTTGAAAAGGTTCAGTTAATTTCTAGGTATTTTTTCTATCGAGGTCGTCTATGATAGATTTATATATTCGATATTTCACACATTGTTCAAGTATTTGTAAAATATATGACACAACAATCACGTCTTGACATGATATACTATGTTTGAATATGTTCCACTTTATCAAACTATAACTATAGGGAGAAGTAAAAATGTTGCCAGTTGAACGGCGGGCATATATAAAGGCCTGTATTACTGAAGAGGAAAACATGAAAATTTCCGAATTAAGTAAAAAGCTAAATGTGTCAGAAATGACCATTCATCGGGATATTAAACCGCTCATTGATGAAGGGTATATTGTAAAATCATTTGGTGGCATCAGTTTGGCTAAGACGAAAAGTACCGTTTGTTCCTTTTGTCGAAAATCATTAAATGATAAAGTTTCGTGTCAATTAATATTGGAGAATGGCAAAACAGAGGTGGCTTGCTGTCCTCATTGTGGGCTTCTCAGATTTGAGCAATTAGGGAAAAAAGTTAAACAGGTAATTTGTTATGATTTTTTCAGACAGACTACGTTAAACGCGAAAACGGCACATTTTGTTATCAATACTTCTGTTGACCTTGGATGTTGTCAACCACAATTAATCACTTTTGAAAGGGAAAAACATGCTGAACAATTCGTAAAAGGATTTGGTGGTGAAGTGTGCACCTTCCCACAAGCATTAGAAAAGGTTGTTGACACAATGAAATAAATATTTTCGGGAATTGTCCCTAGCTATTGTCAAACGGTACATATTATTTTTACTATATGAATGAAACAATAGAGGTGAATGAATTGATAAACAAAAGGATATTCATAGTGATTGGATTATTACTTTTATTTACGGCATGTAGCAATCAACTCAATATCGAAACGAACATGTCAAAAGATGTTGCTGATTTTGAATTTACGAATCAGGATAATGAATCGGTAAGTCTAGATGATTTAAAAGGCCAATGGTGGGTCGCTGATTTTATTTTTACAAATTGTACTACGATATGTTTGCCGATGACGAGTAATATGTCAAAACTCCAAGACAAAGTTAATGGGGCTGAACTAGAAGGAGTTAAATTTATATCCTTTAGTGTCGAGCCTGATTATGATACACCTGAGATACTCACAGAGTACGCGAATGATTATGAAGCGGATTTAAGTACGTGGAATTTTCTGACGGGTTATGACTTTAAAACCATCCAAGAGCTGTCAATCAAATCATTTCAATCTGCATTACAAGAGCCACCTCCCGGAGAGGACCAGGTTATTCACGGAACGAGCTTCTTTTTAGTCGATCCTGAAGGGAAGGTTGTGAAGCGATACGATGGAGTTAAAGCGAGCTCCATGGACAATATATTGGAAGATTTAAAAAAGGTTTTATAAATACAAAAGAGGGCTGGAGTGAATTCATATGAAAAAATGGATGTTATCGCTTTTTGTATTCATATTAATAGGTAGTTTGCTCATCGCATGCAATAAAGAAAATGAAAATAGTAGCGACAATGATGAAGAACTCTTTATGTTAGAAGTAGACTTTGAGGTACCTGAACATGCCGACGTTGGGGAAACGTTTGAAATAAAAGCAACTGTCACATATGGTGATGAAATGGTAAAAGATGCCCATGAAGTAGTATTTGAAGTGTGGGAAAAAAATGATAAAGAGAATAGTGAAATGATTGATGCAATTAATCATGAAGATGGCACTTATACGACAGAATTAACTTTTGACAGCGATGGTATTTATGAAATGTTCGCCCATACAACCGCTAAGGACCAACATACAATGCCAAAAAGGGAAGTTGTCATTGGTGAAGGTGGAGAATATGATGATAGTTCCGAGGACCATGATGGTCACTTCCATACAGAAGGTTTTGATATGCACTTTGAGGAACCAAAAGAAATAAAATCTGGAGAATTAATCGAATTTCAGGTACATTTAATGTTAGATAATGATGCCTTACAAGAGGCTAATGTTCGTTATGAAATATGGAGCGACGATGAATCTGAACATGAGTGGGTAGATGCTGATGAAGTAACGGCAGGAAATTATGCAGGTGAATATGAATTTTCATCACCGGGAAAATATCACATACAAATTCATGTTCGGGATGATGATGATTTACACGAACATAGCGAGTATGAATTAGATGTAAAATAACCTTACCTAAGGAAAATGTGTAGGTTGAATCAAGATAGAAGCTTAGGACAAAACGAACCCAACATTAACAAAATACAGGCGCATGGAATCAGTTATAAACCTTGACTTCATGCGTTTTTCCTTATGAAAAATACGCATGTTTTTAATGGTTTCCATTTTATGTCCCTACCTCTTATGCAAATTTATAACAGTTTATCCTTTTTCAAACATTAGGTATTTTTGATAAATCTGGCAAAATGTCTCCCCACTTTACTTTATAAATCCGAAACAGTAAAATACATATAATTAGGTAAAATAAGGGAATATCGTAAAAGTTGATAAATAACCTATATGATCATTAAAAAATAACTTCTAGGAGCCTTTCTGATGGTAAAAATGAATTTGTTTGTTGGGCGACAACCGATATTAAACAAAAATGGTAATATTTATGGCTATGAATTGTTATATCGAAATAGCGAAAATAATTTCTTTCCGGATATTGAACCAGAAAAAGCGACCATCAACCTTTTAATGAATACTTTTTTATCATTAGGTATTGAAAGGGTCACAGAAGGAAATCGCATGTTCATTAATTTTTCAGAAAAGTTAATAAATGATGTTGATTTTTTTCACTTACTAGATCATAGAAAGGTAGTTATTGAAGTATTAGAAACGGTTGAAATAAACCCATCCATTTTAAAAAGACTACGGGAGTTAAAAAGGCAAGGATTTATGATTGCTTTAGATGATTTGGAAATGGATTTATCCAAACTAAATAATGAGCAATCATTATTTGAAATCGTTGACATTATCAAAATAGATTTTATGGTTACAACAACCCTTGAACAAGCCCGATTTATAAGTTTAAAAAAGGAATACCCTCATCTTATTTTATTAGCGGAAAAAATTGAAACGAAACAACAAAGAGATACGGCGGTAAAACTGGGGTATGAATTATTCCAAGGGTATTTTTATGCGCGACCAGAAATTTTAAAAGGGATTGATATTTCCCCTAATTTCACGCTACATTCATTAATTTTAAATCAACTGTATTCCGAATCACTAGATTTAGACAAGGTTTCTAGCATTATGATGAAAGACATGTCACTAACGTATAAACTTTTACGATATATAAATACGTTAGAAGTAAATTTACATGAAAAGGTTAGTTCCATTAAACAAGCGCTTGTATTATTAGGGACAGAAAAAGTCCGCAACTGGATGAAGATTTTAATGTTTCATGAGATGGGTCAAGGCGAAAATAGAGGGAGCATAAAAATATTAGTTGAGCGCTCTTTAGTTAGGGCAAAGCTATGTGAAATCCTTGCTCGAAAAAAGTCATGTCAACATGTACAGGAGTTTTTCCTTGCTGGAATGTTTTCTAGTATTCATTTGATCATGGCCCGTAAAAAGGAAGAAATTTTGCCTACATTACATTTATCAGATCATGTAACCGATACATTGGTAGGGAAAAGGACCTCGATCACTCCTTTTCTTGAACTAGCTTCTGCAGTCGAAAATGTTAATTTTAATTTAATAAAAGTTTATGCAAATCAATTGGGTTTTACGGAAAAAGAATTAAGTGAGGATTTGCAGGAGGCATATCGATGGGCGAATGTGTTGGATAATTAACTGAATTTCCATTTTCAAAGATAAAATGAGCCTCACTTATATATGAAGCTCATTTTTATTTTATTTCCATATTATATTGTTTTTGCAACGGAATCTTTTATATCTTTTCTTCTCTCATATATATTTGTTACAATCGTCTTTCCAACTGCATAAGCGGGTACTGCAAGTAAAATCCCAAAAAACCCGGCAATTTTTCCAGCGGATATTAATACAGTAATAATCGTCAAAGGATGGATGTTCAATGTTTTACCCATGACATTAGGGGTAATTAATTGTGCATCTGTTTGTTGTGCGACTAAAGTGACAACTGATACCCAAATGACTAATGTTGGATCCTGAAACACTGCAATGATTAGTGCTGGAATGAAGGCAATCCAGGGTCCAATAAATGGAATGATATTCATAAATAAAGCGAAAACTGAGAGTAATAAGGCGAACTTTAATCCAATTAAACTGTAGCCTATATAGAGCATGATAGCTAAGATAACACTAATTAACACTTGTCCTCGTATGTATAGACTTAACACATTATCAATATCACGTAATGTTTTTTCTAACCATATTTTCGTTTTACCAGAAAAAAAGTGAATCACAAAAGGAACAAATCTTTCATGATCCTTTAACATGAAAAATAAGAAGAATGGGACAAGTATGATTATGATAGCCCCTTGGATTGTTCCTTGGACAATTGATTGGAAAAATTGCAGGAACCAATTACCAAAGTTGACAGGGGAAAACTTTTCTACCCATTCATTTGTTTTTTTCGTTATTTTTTCGACATCAATCCATTCTGGCAAATAATCAATTTGGCTGGAAATATCAACAGCAAATTCATTAACTGAATTAATTATTTCAGGCGAATTCTCTACTAAATTATCTATTTGATCCCCTACGGGTGGACCAATAACAGCAAAGGCCGCCCAAAGCAAACCAATTAATATAAGGAATGTGACAGCAATACTGCTCCATCTGGGAAATTTATATTTTTCTAAAAATGCTTGCAAAGGCAGGCTAACATAATAGATCACACCACCAATTAATAAAGGGATGAAAATGGATTTCACAACGACCCCAACTGGCGAAAAGATCCACATTACTTCTACTAAAAATTTTATAATGATTAAACTAATGATAATACCAATTCCAACTTGAAACCATAATCTCTTTGTCAAAATGACATCCTCTCCCACCAGCAGCATCTATTTTTATTGATTTCTATTATATCATAAATAGTTAAATAATATATGAACTTCTTTATTTAAATACTTTGAATATCTACATGTTTTTCCCCATAAAATGAATTAATAGTAATTGGAGGGGAAAAAGTGAAAACGCCATTAAAAATATTGTTATGGATGTCTGGTGCTCTACTATTAATTATATTATTACGTGTTCCTATTTATGAGACAAACACAGCTTGGAAGGGATTACCACTCCCGTTATCGGGACAGACTGTTGTTATTGATCCAGGGCACGGTGGTGTGGATGGTGGCGCAGTTGGTAAAGATAAAACTTCGGAAAAGGATATTGCTTTACGTGTGGCAAAAATGACAAGAGATTTTTTGCAAGAGGCTGGTGCTGTCGTCTATATGACAAGGGAAAGTGATCATGATTTAGCAGATGAAGGGGTGAAAGGATATTCACGTCGTAAATCAATCGATATACGTAATCGTTTAAAGTTTATCCATGAAAGTGAAGCAGATTTATTTATTACAATCCATTTAAATTCCTTACCTTCGAGCCGGTGGTACGGTGCGCAAACATTTTATTATCCATCATTTCCGGAAAATAAGTGGTTAGCAGAGACAATCCAGGCTGAAATTATTCGAAACCTTGAAAATACTTCAAGGGTCCCATTGGAGGTTAATGGTATTTACTTATTAAAGCATGCTAAAGTCCCAGGAGCCCTTGTTGAAATTGGATTTTTGTCAAATGCAGAGGAGCTAGAAAAGCTGAAAAATGAAAACTATCAGAATCAAATGGCAGCTAGTATTTATCAAGGAATCATCCGTTATATAACTGAAGAGAAGAAGGAACCGGATACATAAGTATTACATGGGGGAAGGTGTCTCGCTCGTTTTAAAATGGTGAAAATGAAAAAACAAATGAGGGAAGGCGTCTCGCTCATTTAGAAATGGCAAAAATGGAAAAATTAAATGAGGGAAGGCATTTCGCTCATTTAGAAATGGCAAAAATGGAAAAATCAAATGAGAGAAGGCATCTCGCTCATTTAGAAATGGCAAAAATGGAAAAATCAAATGAGGGAAGGCATCTCGCTCATTTTAAAATGGTGAAAATGAAAAAATTAAATGAGGGAAGGCGTCTCGCTCATTTAGAAATGGCAAAAATGGAAAAATTAAATGAGAGAAGACATCTCGCTCATTCAGGAATGGCAAAAATGGAAAAATCAAATGAGGGAAGGCGTCTCGCTCATTTAGAAATGGCAAAAATGGAAAAATTAAATGAGGGGAAAGCGTCTCGCTCATTTAGAAATGGCAAAAATGGAAAAATCAAATGAGAGAAGGCATCTCTCTCATTCAGAAATGGCAAAAATGGAAAAGTCAAATGAGGGAAAGCGTCTCTCTCATTTAGAAATGGCGAAAAT
>DKGO01000173.1 GCA_002453315.1 Caryophanales bacterium UBA6768
CTTTTATTACGATTTTAAATCAAACATTATTAGGGACGGCATTGCCGCCGATTATGAAAGATTTGCAAATTACGGAAAGTACGGTGCAATGGTTACAGTCTGTTTTTATGTTAGTTAATGGGATTATGATTCCCGTAACTGCCTTTTTAATTGACCGTTTTACGACGAGACGGTTATTTTTAACGGCAATGGGCTTGTTTACTTTGGGGACCCTAGTATGTGCTGTTGCACCGGGGTTTACGTTTCTGTTAATCGGGAGAATTTTGCAAGCTTCCGGAGCGGGTATTATGATGCCGTTAATGCAGACGATTATGTTTCTCATTTTTCCAATTAATAAAAGAGGTACAGCTATGGGGATCTTTGGGTTGGTGATTTCATTTGCTCCAGCAATTGGGCCAAGTCTATCGGGATGGCTTGTCGATCAATTTCCATGGCGAAGTGTGTTTATTGTTGTCTTGCCAATCGCTGTTGCAAATATAATTGCAGCATATTTTTATTGAAAAATGTTACTGAACAAAAAAATCCTAAAGTAGATATTTTGTCGATTGTGCTATCTACTTTAGGTTTCGGTGGAATTTTATATGGATTTAGTATTGCTGGAAATGTGGGATGGCAAAGCCCACATGTGATACTTTCCTTATTATTAGGAATTATTTCACTCATTTTATTTATTCGTCGGCAAATGAAGCTTGAACAACCGATGCTCGAGTTCAACGTGTTTAAATATAAGATTTTCACGTTATCGACTGGTTTAAGTATGATTGTCTTCGTGTCGATGATTGGAACGGCTGTTATTTTACCGTTATACATGCAAAACATGTTACATTTTACAGCATTTCATTCGGGACTGGTGTTATTGCCAGGGGCCCTGATTATGGGTTTTATGAATCCAATTACTGGTAGGTTGTTTGATCGATTTGGGGCAAGATGGCTGACAATAATCGGATTCTTTTTATTAACAGTGACAACTTTTATGTTTACTGGTTTAACAGAGGAAACGACATTTCTCTATTTGTCAGTCGCGAATGCTATTCGAATGTTGTCAATTGCAATGGTCATGATGCCGGTGACAACGGCTGGATTAAATGAACTGCCAAAAAAATTGATTCCACATGGGACTGCTATGAGTAATACATTCAGGCAAGTTTCAGGCGCAATTGGTACCGCCATGTTAATTACAGTTATGGCGATGTCGAGTATTCCAAATATAGGGGTAGAAGGATCGATTCATGGAGTGAACGTGTCGTTTATTTTTGCTAGTGTTATATCAGTCATTGGATTAATCCTTTCTTTCCAGGTGAAAAGTGTGAAGGTAAATGGATGATTGTGTCGATGAATGACATGAAAGATTTTGCAACGTAAATGAATAGATGTATAATAAATCAAAGGAATTATCGTGATTGAGTGCGAGAATCTTAATAAACTTTTATATATAGTAAGGAGAAAAAAATGGAGATAGGAATAGACAAAATTGGCTTTTATACACCAAATATGTATGTTGATATGAATGATTTAGCTGTTGCGAGAAATGTTGATCCGGGGAAATTCATCATAGGAATTGGACAAGATGAAATGGCAGTCCCACCAATTACACAGGATCCCGTCACTTTGGCAGCAAATGCTGCATTGTCGATATTGGATGATGTGGATCGTGAAGCAATTGATTTTGTTATGTTTGGAACTGAATCAGGTATTGATCATTCAAAGTCTGCTGCTGTTTACGTTCATCAGCTGTTAGGTATTCAACCGCACGCCCGTTCAATTGAATTGAAGCAAGCATGTTATAGTGCTACATCGGCGATTCAATTAGCAAAAGGTCACATTTCATTAAATCCAGAAAGTAGAGTGTTAGTACTAGCTTCCGATATTGCTAGATATGGATTGAATTCCGGTGGGGAGGTAACCCAAGGGGCTGGTGCTGTAGCGATGGTCATTAGTCGTGATCCACAGATAATGGTAATAGAGGATCAGAGTACATATTTAACGAAAGATATTATGGACTTTTGGCGACCAACTTATTCAGATGTTGCTTTTGTCGATGGAAAATTTTCGAATGAACAATATATTGCATTTTTCCAAGAGGTTTGGAATTCGTATAAAAAACAAACTGGTCAAACTTTACAAGATTTTACTGCCCTTTGTTTCCATATTCCCTATACAAAAATGGGGTTAAAGGCTTTCAAAACTATTTTGGATGAGGTGCCGGGGGAAGAACAAGAGTGTTTGTTGGAATATTATGAAATGAGTACCGAATATAGTAGAAAAGTAGGCAATATTTATACGGCTTCATTGTACTTAGGATTAGTTTCATTGCTTGAGCAGGCGAATTCGCTTAAGGCCGGTGATCGAGTAGGTATGTTCAGCTATGGTTCGGGAGCAGTTGGCGAATTTTTCACGGGAATTTTACAGGACGATTTTCGGGAAGGATTATTTGTGGAACAACACGAGGCAATGTTTTCCAATCGGAGGAGGATTTCAGTAGCTGAATACGAGAAGGTCTTTATGGAGGAATTACCGACAGATGGGTCTACTGTTGAATTGGCAGTGGAAGCTGATCCCGCTCCGATTTGCCTGGTAGGGATGAAGGAACATATGAGACAATATGTGGTGAAGTAATTTAGATATGACTTTAGAAAAATATAATAGGCTTTTTAAAAAATAAGTCGATGATTCTGTTTGAGAATCATCGATTTCATTATTTGTCCTTGCTTCAGAGAAATGGAAAATTCTTGAGGTTAAAATGAGGGAAGCTGTCCCTCTCATTTAGAAACAGC
>DKGO01000063.1:0-6747 GCA_002453315.1 Caryophanales bacterium UBA6768
TATATGTTGTTTTAGTAGTTGTTGAATTTTTTCAGGGTCTTGATTAGGTACAAGACGACACGTTATTTTAGCTGTTGCTGTGCTAGGGATGATTGTTTTTGTCCCTTCACCTTGATATCCACCATAAATTCCGTTCACTTCAAACGTTGGTCTCGCCATCGTATGTTCCTTGGCACTATAACCTTTTTCTGAAGCAGTTTCTGAAACGCCTGTCGTTTGTGAATAATCTTCCCCTTCAACCTCTGCAATTAAACTTCTTTCTTCATCAGAAAGTGGTACAACATCATCATAAAAACCTGCTACAGTAATTTGCTCATCGCTATTTTTCATAGAAGCTAATATTTGTGTTAATGCCATTGCGGGATTTCGAACAGCACCACCATATTCACCAGAATGAACATCATAATTAGGGCCGGTTACTGTTAATTCAAGGCCAGTAAATCCTTTTAATCCATATAAAATTGTTGGTTGATTTTTTGCTACCATCCCAGAATCTGAAATGACGGTAAAATCAGCTGAAAATTTCTTTTTATTGTTTTGTAAAATTTCATATAAATTCTCACTGCCGATTTCTTCTTCGCCCTCAATACATACTTTCACATTAACAGGAATTTTCCCTATCGTTTTTATGAAGGCATCAAAAACAGCTAAATGCATAAACACTTGTCCTTTATCATCGCTCGCCCCACGGGCATAAATTCGCCCATCCCGAACTGTTGGATCAAATGGTTCACTATCCCACTCATCTAATGGATCAACTGGTTGGACATCATAATGGCCATAAAATAATACTGTTGGCGCATTGTCACCTGCTCCAGTATAGTGAGCAAAAATGAGAGGGTGTTTATCTGTTGCAATTTTTTCTACTTCTTGAAAACCAATATTACGTAAATAATTTTCTACAAATGTGGCCGCTTTCTCCACATCTTTTTTATATGTACTATCGGTACTAATACTTGGAATGGATAGAAATTCATTTAACTGTTGTAAATATGTTTCTCGATGCTCTTGTAAATATGCTAATACCCGTTTTTCCACTTATTACATCTCCTTTCACACTTATTCCAAGTATAACAGAAAATAACCCTAAGATGTATTGATGAATCTCTAGGGCGTATAGATCGTAAAATTTCCGAAAAAGCCAGTAGGAAATTTAAACTTTACACAAAAAAACGAGTGCCCATATAGGAACAACTCGTTTTTTAATCAAAATATTACTGTTTATTTTGTGGGAAAATTCGTTCGATTGTATTTCCAATTTGATCAAAAAACCCTCTGATTGGACGGCCATTGTCCATGTCATCGACATAATTATCTGCTAAATCAAAGAAGTCTGGGCTTGTTGATACATAAACATTTTTAATATTGTTATCGACAGATTGAACAATATCGCCAATTTGTGTTTTAATGTCATCTGTTAAATCATCATCAAAGTTATCGAAACCACGACGATTTGGTATGTTGGTGTTGTTTTGATTAGTTGTATTTTTTTGATTAGTCGCTTTACCACGACGTGCTGTCGCACGGTCACCTTCTTTAAGGCGGCCTTCTTCCCTATTATTTACTGTTCGATTTGTCACGTTACGATCATTAGGATTTCTTACATGTTCAAAGGAAGAATTTGTTTTCCCTCTTGTCGCTGTCCGATTTTGTCCAGTTGTTGCATTATTGTTATTATTGTTTAACTTTGCTGCGACATATGCATTACGTTTCGTCGTTAACACATAGGCACTATCGATTTCAGCAATTTCCTCAACAATTTTATCTGCCGCTTCCTTTGAGACGTCGTAACGATCTTGTGAATTATTCGTGCTACGATTTAAATTGCCACTAGTCTCGTTTCGGTTACGAACATTACGTGTAAAGTTACCATCATCAACATTTCTGCCATCATCTCGATTGTTAACAGTACCTGTTTTATTATTATATCGAGTATTTTCAAAAGAAGTGTTTTGCGATGGACGATTATCTTTATTGTTGTAACCTTGACAACCAACTAATATAAGCACAACAGAAAATATAACAGCAAACAAATAATTAAGTTTTTTCATTAAAGTATTTTCCCTCCTTATTGTTTTGAAATTAGTATGTATCAGTAAAAAGGAAATATACTTTCAACCTAATATTGGCAAGGTGACCACATATCGTATTGTAAAATTTAAAATAAACCGGTCATACTAAAATTATCATCATTTTTTTACTCCAATTTCATCTTAATCAAGGAGGTTTGTAAAAATGATGCACGAATATGAATTTGTTTTAAATGATGTGATGTGGGGGAAATGGGATGATTTATTTATCGTTATGTTACGCACACAAGACGATTTATTAGCGAAAAAAATCCATTTGTTTTTACAGGCTTATTATTATGGCGACGATCAAGTAGACATGATTAGTACCCACGAAAATTTATTGTATTATTTACATCATGCCATTGACGTGCAAAAACTACAGGATACTGAGCCAGTTCATTTGTACTAACAGTGACGAATATATCCATAGGTTTCAAAAGGATATAACCGGGCATGTTTTTCGCGACAATAATAAATTAAAGGGGTAAAACGAGGAAGTTTTAATTCATTAAATAATTTCGTTTCCGTTACTTCTGTAAAACACTTCTGCACTGTCCATTTGGGATGTGATATGGGAATTTTAATGAGCTGATTCCCTTTTACATTCCAAATACAGTATCTTTCTATTAAGAAATTAGTTAATGAATCAGCAACAATATCACCCATTTCATAAGAAAAATTAAGGATATTTTCACCCGAACGACATACGGTAACATGATGACGATTTTTCTCCAAGTGTATGTCATCATATAAAAAAGGTAAATGAAACAAATATTTCCCTCCAAATGTTGCTAATAATTGCTTCAAATGAATTGATAAAAAATAAACCCCTTTTTCAAGTGACTCATCAGAATAAACGTATGTCCGAAGATTCATTTGTGTTAATGGGGGAATTGCAGTCCATTGCGGAAAATGGCGAAATCGACTATTGGTTGCCCGAAAGAGGACCATAGTCATCCATGCCTTATCTTTATATAAATCTAATTTGAAAGGTTTTGGAATATAGGGTGAAAGTCTCTGAGGTTGAACTGGCCAATTAAAGAAGAAAATTGACCGCCACGTCTGTTTTGCAAAGTAAGGATATTTTCGCTTCACAATCATCGTAAAATTCCTTTCTAAAATTTTTACTTAGCATACTCTACATAATATTGCATGGGAATGAACAAACCAACCCTTCCCTCTTTATCATGATTTAACGTCGCAAAAACTATGCCAATGACGTTGCCATCGCTATTAATAACTGGGCTTCCACTATTCCCACGATATACAGGGGCATCAAGCATTAATACAGGTAATTCCTTACTACTAACATCTGTATAGTCAATTATAGTTCCTTCATTGGCAATACCAGTAAACTGCAATGGATTTCCAATAAAATATATATGCTCTTTTTCAGTAAATGTCGGATTTTCATCTATTGTCAAATGTGGAAATGTTTCCCCATCATTTGTTTCCACTTGGACAACTGCTACATCAATATCAGGATATTTTTCAATTACATTTCCAACAAATAATCCTTCATCGGGAAACGCAACTGTCACCTTATCAGTTCCAGCTACAACATGATCATTCGTTAAAATCATCCCATTTTCACTAATGGAAAATCCTGTTCCTTTACTTGCTTCATTTTCAATGACAACGACTGCCTTTTTATATTGTTTAACATTTGCATCAGTTGATAATTTTGCCGAAGTAATTAAAAAATCGATGGCAGGGATGGAAAAAGTTTGTGGCAATAATGCAAATACATGAAACATCATTGCAAGGGCAATAACCCAAAATACCCATTTTGGAAATCGTGATTTAGGTGGTTGTTCTTTACGGCGTTTTTCCTTTAACAATACTTCTTTTCTTGCCGCTTCTACTAAATCAAGCATTTCCTCATCATCTATTTGCTCATATAAATCTTGATCAATAATATCATGGTCTTTATGCAAATTTTCTTTTTCCATATGCCCCTCACTGACACAATGATTTAGTTAATGTAAAGTGTCAATCTTTCCTAATTCATCCCATTAATTTCAGCTAATTTTCCCAATGCTACCTTGTTGCATATCGTACATGTCATAATAAATTCCGCGCTGTTTAATTAATGATTCATGATTCCCTGTTTCCTTTATATTACCACTTTCCAACACAAAAATCTTTTCCGCATTTTGAATCGTTGATAAACGGTGGGCAATAACTAACGTCGTTCTACCTTTTTGCAACACTTCCAGTGCATGTTGAATAATGCTTTCTGTTTCTGTATCGATGTTTGCCGTTGCTTCATCCAAAATTAATATTGCGGGATCAAAGGCTAATGCTCGTGCAAAGGAGATTAATTGCCTTTGCCCGAGGGAAAAAGTTGCACCACCTTCAGATACTGGTTCATCATAACCTTTCGGTAATTTTTCAATAAATGAATGTGCTCCTACCGCTTGTAATGCCCGGATGGCCTTTCCACGGGTAATCCCGGGATCATCCATTGTGATGTTAGAAATAATTGTACCCGAAAAAAGAAATGGGTCTTGTAACACTATTCCCATATGGCTTCTAATTTGCTGCCTTGATAAAATTGACGTATCCATCCCATCAATCATAATCGTTCCCTTTTGAGGATCATAAAACCGGAACAACAGATTCATGATAGAGCTTTTTCCAGATCCGGTATGTCCAACAAATGCAGCAGTTTCACCAGCTTTAATTGAAAAGGTAATATTTTTTAATACATTTTCCCGACCATTATAAGAAAAACTTACATCATCGAAAACAACTTCCCCTTTATATCGCGATAATGATGTTTGATCTACCTTTTCGCCTTTTTCATCCATTAAGCGAAACATTCTCGTACCTGCTGCTCGTGCCTGTTCAATTAATGGAAATTGATTGACAATATCAGTGACCGGCTCAAAAAACCTTGTTACATAATCGACTAATGCATAAAGCATTCCGATAGAAATGACACTCGACGATTCTAAAGAAAAATTTCCAAAGTACCAAATAAAAGCTACAAACGTTAAATTCCGTAACACATTGACTAAATTAAAGTTTGTTAATGCACCTAGGCGAACTAATTTCTTTTGATGTGCATAGATTTCCTCATTTAAATTTTCAAAATCAGCCTTTGTTTGCTCCTCAACTTGATAGGCTTGTATAATCGGCATCCCTTGAATTGCCTCATTGATATTACCGTTAATATCACTATTAGCTCGGCGAATAACTAAATTATATTTTGAACCAAAATATTTGTAAACACGCATCCAAACGTATATTAAAGGAATAATACCTAAACTAATAAGTGCTAATTTTGGATCCAATAAATAGATAGCAACTAAAATACCTAGCATATAAATTAACTGTGTCGTGACAATCGACAGTACCCGTTCATATAATTCTCTCATTGCCTCTGTGTCATTCGTAATCCTTGCGACAATTTTCCCCGCGGGTTGATTAACAAAATAATCAACAGGTAAACGTTGGGTATGTAAAAACACATCATGTCGCATTTTTTTCACGATTTGATTTGATGCTTTTTGCAATAAGTACGTTTGGAAAAATTGAAACACTCCTGCAATCATTAATAACACAATATAAAGGCCCAAAAGTAAAAAAACAGGTCCTTTTTCCAATTTGAAAAATTCATAAATGTTCGTCAATGTTAATTTTTCACCATCAACAATGATTGGGTTAGTTTCCCCAATCACAATGTTGCCATTCACAATCTCTCTTGTCCCTGTTGTTGGCACTGCTTCTTCAATGATAAAATAACTTTTTCCAATTGCTAATAAAGTAATTTCCCCTAAGGATGTTTGGTCATTATTCAACCGGTCATCTCTTATAAAATATCGCTCGTCAAAATTAACCGTTTTTCCTTTTTGTTCTACATCCACTTCATGCCAAATTCCCTCGATACCTAGAATGTGATCATCAATAATTTTCTTTGCAATAAATGGTCCGGCCAATTCAAATGCCGTTGCAATAATTAAACACATGATACCAATGATAATGCCTCTTTTAAATAACCAGGCATATTGAAAAAGCCGCTTTTCCGTTGAACCAGTCATGATGATCTACCTCCTATTTCTCTAACTGTTGTTGTTCATATTGTTGTTTATACCATCCACCTAGTTGCATTAATTCTGTATGTGTACCTGCTTCGATAATTTTCCCATCCGCTAACACAATAATATGATCAGCATGAACAACAGCAGACAGCCGATGGGCAGCAATGAACGTTGTTTTATTTTTTCTTTCGGTTTTTAAATGTGCGATAATTTTAGCTTCTGTTGTCCCATCAACTGCTGACAATGAATCATCTAAGAGTAAAATTTCTGGACTTTTTATTAGTGCACGTGCTAAAGCAACACGTTGTTTTTGTCCACCGGATAATGTGACACCACTTTCACCAACCTCTGTATCAAGTCCTTTTGGTAATTCTTTTATGTCACTCAGAAAATGGACGAGCTCCATTACCCGATAAATATCCTTATCCGTCGCATCCGTTTTACCAAATTGAATATTTTCACGGATCGATTTTGAAAACATCACCTGGTCCTGTGGAACATAGCCAATCCAATTTCGTAATTGCTGTAAATCTAGTTGATCTATCGGTACATCACTAAATAAAATAGATCCTTTTTTAATCGAGTATTCCCGAAGCATTAACTTAAAAAATGTTGATTTCCCTGCACCA
>DKGO01000063.1:6930-7341 GCA_002453315.1 Caryophanales bacterium UBA6768
AAATGTTGATTTCCCTGCACCAGTTTTCCCGACAATCCCAACAGTGTCCCCCTTATTTACTTGTAATTGGTCAATGGCTAGTTGGATTTTATTTGTGAAAGGATAGGAAAACTCCATTTCTCTCCATTCGATTTTTTTCACGTTTGCCACATGGATTGGTTGTTCAGGGCTTTTAATATCTGGTTGATAGGTTAAAATCATTTCCACCCTGTCTAATGATGCATTTCCACGTTGCAAAATATTTATGAGTTCCCCGACAGCAAACATCGGCCAAATAAGCATTCCTAAATAAACGTTAAATGTTACTAAATCACCGAGGGTTATGGCGCTTTCAAAAACTAACATTGCCCCATACCCTAAACCAATAGTATATGATATCCCGACTAAAATTTTTATGGTTGGTTCGAATAA
>DKGO01000172.1 GCA_002453315.1 Caryophanales bacterium UBA6768
CTTAGATCACTATGTTCGCCCCAAGTGCTATTTAATTTTTCACATTCTAATTTACAAATCTCCAATAACTCATTAGACATAATCGGTAACTCGAGGCTTGTGTAACTTTTACCTTTAACGATTTCACTGTGACGTTTCGTTAATAGGTCAATCAGTGATTCGTAATGAAGATCAAGAGACTGGAGAGCGGTTTCTTCAGCTTCTAAGATCTGAATCGCATTTTGCATCACTTTTTGTGCACCTCTTAAATTACCCCTCCGTTGATGGTATAAGGAAACAGCAACTTGGATCAATCCTGGCCAATGCTTTTTTCGATCCTCTTTTTTATCCTTTTTCCAAAGTTCTTCAAGGACCTCGTGGCACTCAAAATAATCCCTTGAGCCATGAAAGTAGACTAAATATTGAATATATTCCTGTGGATACGTCATCGTTATCGAATCCTTTCAACTCGAATAGTAAGCATTTAAAAAACTCTCCTCACTAGATATATTCATTTCGCTTCTTAAGAATGAAATGAAATGGTTTTGATAAAACTAAAAGAAAGTGTGAATAAAAAAAGGAGTTTTGAAATTGTCATACATACTCTCAATTGGCACTGTAACACCACCTCACTACTATTCTCAAGAAAAAACAAAAAAATTTATACGTGAACTATTCGAAACGAAATATAAAAACATTGAAAGATTATTAACTATTTTTCAAAATGGACAAATTGACGGTCGTTATTTTTCAGCACCGATGGAATGGTTTAAAGAAGATCACAGTTTCGCAGAACGTAATTCTCTCTACGTAGAGCTTGCCACTGACTTAGGTGTGCAGGCCATTAAAAAGACACTCGAAAACTCACTATATTTAGAAAATGAAATTCTAGCAGATAAAATTGATGCTATTTTCTTTATTTCAAGTTCAGGAATTTCAACTCCAAGTATTGAAGCTAGAATTATGAACAAGCTTCCATTTTCAACACATACGAAGAGAATTCCAATTTGGGGCTTGGGCTGTGCAGGGGGAGCAGCTGGTATGTCGCGAGCACACGAATACTGTATGGCATACCCAACGCACAATGTGATAGTTCTAAGCGTTGAATTGTGTAGTTTAACTTTTCAAAAAGCTGACATTTCGAAGAGTAACTTAATTGGAACATCCTTGTTTGCGGACGGGGTTGCATGTACGTTAATTTGTGGGGAAAATTCAGAGCTTTTAACTAAATCGAATAAAAAAACAGTACCGAGGATCGTTGCTAATCAATCAACATTTATGCCTGAATCCGAAAATGTGATGGGGTGGGAAGTAAAAAATACCGGGCTGCATGTTATTTTTTCAAAAGATATTCCGACGATAATTAAAAATTGGCTACAACCAAATTTGGAACAATTTCTTTCTCAACAAAATTTATCACTGAAACAGGTTAGTCATTTTATCGCACATCCTGGCGGCAAAAAAGTTTTAGATGCTTATGAAAGTTCACTCCAAATCTCAGCCGATAAATTAAATCATTCATTACAAATACTTAAAAATTACGGAAATATGTCATCTACAACGGTGCTGTTTGTGATGGAGCTTTTTCTTTCCGAAAATATAGATGAACACGAGTATGGAGTTTTGTTCGCATTAGGACCTGGGTTTTCTGCCGAGTCTGTCTTACTTCAATGGACAAAACTTAAGGAGGAATCCTAATGTTTTTTACGATACTAATTATATTCGTCATCAGTCAGCGGCTTATAGAAATTGTCATTGCAAAGCAAAATGAAAAGTGGGCACTTGATCAAGGTGCAATTGAATACGGTGCCGAACATTATAAATACATCGTTTCTTTGCATGCCTTATTTTTCATATCATTTATCATTGAATATGCGGCACACCCACGTCTTCATTCAAGTTGGCTCTTCTTCTTGCTTATTTTTATACTTGCCCAATACGTTCGAATGTGGAGTTTACGTTCCCTTGGTAAACAGTGGAATACAAAAATTCTCGTCATTCCTAATTCAATAAAAGTGGCGAAAGGGCCTTATCGGTTCTTAAGCCATCCAAATTATGCTGTCGTTGCCGTAGAGTTATTTTCCTTACCGATGATATTTGGAGCTTACGTCACTGCCGTGACATTTTCAGTCTTAAATTTTATTCTAATTTATTTTGTTCGAATTCCAACAGAAGAATTTGCTTTACGCATAGCGTCTACACCTAAAGACAACTAGAGTACAGAAGTCGTTGTTCATAACAATAGCCGCTTCGCATAAACATTAACAAAAAGAGCTTGTTCAAAGGCGGGTTGTTATGATAAAGAAACGGATGATTGTACTTATATCTATCATAAGTCTATTTTGGCACGTAGTCATTCCGCTAAATCTATCGCATGCACAAAGCTTCGATGTTTCAGCAAAGAGTGCAATCTTGATTGAACAGGAATCAGGTCGAATCTTATATGAAAAAGATGCATATTCAAAGCAAAGAATTGCAAGCATTACAAAAATTATGACTGCGATAATCGCAATTGAATCAAATAAACTTGAGAAAAAAGTAAAGGTTCCTTCACATGCTGTTGGCGTTGAAGGTTCAAGTATATACCTTGAGGAACATGAGCTTATTACACTTGAGGATCTTATTTATGGACTTATGTTACGCTCCGGCAATGATGCAGCTGCCGCAATTGCAAGCTATATCGGTGGCAGTAAAGATGGCTTTGTTTTTTTAATGAATAAGAAGGCACGTGAATTAGGAATGTCCAATACGATGTTTGCAAACCCTCACGGATTGGACGATAGCGAAAATCATTATTCAACTGCATATGATATGGCGATTCTTACTCAATATGCGATGAAGAATGAGCAGTTCAGAAAAATATTCGGAGCAAAGACTTATAAATCAACTTCGCTTAAAGGTGATAAGCTACGCTATTGGAAAAATAAAAACAAATTAATTTTAGGACTCTACCGTGCTTCAACAGGCGGGAAGACAGGTTATACAAAAAGAGCAAAACGTACTCTTGTCTCTACAGCAACTAAATCTAATTTAGATTTAATCGCAGTCACATTGGATGCGCCTAGTGATTGGAATGATCACATATCGATGTTTGAGCATGCGTTTCAAACATACGATAATTATAAACTTATAGACGCTGGGAAATACAAACACATCAAACATCGCTTTTATAAAAATAAACTAAAAGTTAATGAGCCTGTTTATTATCCTTTAACTGAAGATGAGCAAGATGACCTCCAATCATCGCTGACATTATATACACCTCCAAAAGGAGAGGAATGGATAAAAAATGGCATTCCAAAACCTGTTGGTAAATTAACCATTTATTTAGCTAACGAAGAAATTGTTGCTGTGCCACTGTTATTTGATGGAAATCCAACACAAAAGAAAGCTAGCTTTTTCCAAAAATTTAAATCTATTTTCTCCCTTATTTTGGAGGTTGATCACGTTGATTAATCTCATTTGGGTTTTTCTCTTTGTCATTGGGGTTATTTTTGCAGGAATTAACGGCACGGTGGAGGAAGTCAATAAAGCCATTTTCGATGGAGGAAAAGAAGCGGTCGCAGTTTCGATTGGTCTTATTAGTGTGTTAGTCTTTTGGCTTGGTCTTATGAAAATTGGGGAAGAGGCAGGCTTACTAAAGAAGTTAGCGTTCTTATTTCGACCGATTGCGAAGAGATTATTTCCCGATGTTCCGCCAAATCATTCTGCTATGGGTTACATTCTTTCAAATATGGTTGCAAATATATTTGGTTTAGGAAATGCAGCAACTCCTATGGGAATAAAAGCGATGGAACAATTAAAGGAATTAAACGGAGGTAAGGATTCCGCTAGCCGCTCGATGATTACATTTTTAGCATTAAACACATCAAGCTTAACGTTAATTCCTACAACAGTGATAGCGATTCGTTTGCAATACGAATCTAATTCTCCAACAGAAATTGTTGGTACGACAATCGTCGCTACTTTCTTTTCTACAATGGCTGCCGTTATTATTGATCGCCTTTTCTTTCATCGAAGAAAAAGGAGGGGTGAAGAATGATCAACACTCTCTCGATTTGGCTTATCCCTCTGTTTATCGTATTTGTTTTGATATATGGAACAATAAAGAAAATTCCTACATACGAAGTATTTGTAGAAGGAGGTAAGGAAGGCTTAAAGATTGCCATTCAAATTATACCTTTTTTAGTTGGGATGCTAGTTGCCATTAGTGTTTTTCGTGCTTCTGGTGCTATGGAAGCGATTATTCAATTTATTCAGCCAGTCTTAACACTCTTTCGTGTTCCAGCCGATATCGTACCTTTAGCATTGATGCGTCCTATATCTGGAACAGGGGCGCTTGCAATTACGACTGACTTAATCTCAACCCACGGTCCAGATTCGTTCATAGGGAGATTAGCTTCAACGATGCAAGGGAGTACGGATACGACTTTATACATTTTAACTGTCTATTTTGGTGCAGTCGGAATTAAAAAAATGGGAGACTCTTTGAAAGTTGGGCTACTTGCTGATGTGGTAGGAATTATTGCCTCAATTATTATTGTTACAATCGTA
>DKGO01000093.1 GCA_002453315.1 Caryophanales bacterium UBA6768
TCATAAGGAAAGCATTTGGTGGTGCCTATGTTGCCTTAAATAGTAAGTCAATTGGTGCTGATTTAGTATTTGCATGGCCAAATGCTGAAATAGCTGTTATGGGACCAGAAGGAGCAGCTAATATCGTTTATTCGAAAGATATAGCTAATAGTGAATCACCGGAAGAGACTAGGCAAGAAAAAATTTCAATGTATAAGGAAAAATTTGCTAACCCTTATGTTGCCGCAAGTCTTGGCATGGTTGATGATGTCATTGACCCACGAGAAACTAGAGTTAAATTAATTGAATCATTAGATATGCTGGCTAATAAATCAGAAACAAGACCAGCAAAAAAACACGGAAATATGCCACTATAACTAAAGGAGTTAATTCCATTGTCTATCATAAATAAAGAACGACTCATTAACCAATTTATTGAACTCGTAACCATCGACTCTGAAACAAAACAAGAAGCAGAAATTGCATCCTATTTGAAAAACAAATTTTCAGATTTAGGATTACAAGTAGAAGAAGACGACGCAAAAGAAACAACTGGATTTGGTGCCAATAATATAATTTGTACGTTAAAAGGCAATCATGATAATAGTGACGATATTTTCTTTTCGGCACATATGGATACAGTTGTCCCAGGAAAAAATATAAAACCAGTCATAAAAGACGGCTATATTTCTAGTGATGGAACTACCATTTTAGGTGCGGATGATAAAGCTGCGATTGCTATTATGATTGAACTAATTTTAATTTTAGGGGAACAAAACATCCAACACGGTAATATTCAATTTATTGTTAGTGTTGGGGAGGAATCTGGCTTAGTTGGGGCAAAGGCAATTGATACAACTTTAATTAAAGCGAAACATGGTTATGTCATTGACAGTGATGGGGAAGTAGGGAACATTGTTGTCCAAGCCCCATACCAAATGAAAATATTTACAGAAATTTATGGTAAGTCAGCCCATGCAGGGGTAGCGCCTGAAAAAGGTGTGTCAGCGATAAATGTTGCTGCAAAGGCGATTGCAAAAATGAAATTAGGCCGAATTGATGACGAAACAACAGCAAATATTGGCTATTTTAAAGGTGGTAAAGAAACAAATATTGTCTGTGACTATGTTGAAGTATTAGCAGAAGCCAGATCACTCCAAAAAAACAAAGTGACAGAAGTAGTAAATGAAATTAAACAAACGTTTGATCAAATTGCTGAAAATTATAAGGCTACAGCCTCAGTCGATATAACAGAGGTCTATCCAGGATTCCATTTAAAACAAACTGACACCGTTGTTTCATTAGCAATAAAAGCTGCTGAACAATGTGGACTTAATCCCTCTTTAGAAAAAAGTGGTGGGGGAAGTGATGCAAATATATTCAATGGCCATGGTTTTCCAACAGCAAACTTAGCAGTTGGATATGAAAACATCCATACTAAAAATGAAAAAATTGCTATAGAAAACATGGTTGATCTAACATCATTCATTTTAAAAATTGTTCAATTACATATAAAAAACTGAATTAAAATTGGGTTTAGAAAAAGGACGAACTAACGATGAAAAATCGTGCAAAAGTTATTTTTCATGTAGATATGAATAGTTTTTATGCATCAGTTGAAATGACCTTTGACCCACGTTTAAAGGGGAAACCAGTAGCAATTGCTGGAAATCCTGAAGAACGTAGGGGGGTTATTGTCACAAGTAGTTACGAGGCTAGGGCAAAAGGGGTAAAAACAACGATGCCTATTTGGGAAGCAAAAAAACTTTGTCCCGAACTAATCATCGTAAGACCCCACTTTGATCGATACCGGGAGATGTCCGCTAAAATATTTAAATTATTGCTACAATTTACTGCACTTGTTGAACCTGTATCTATTGATGAGGGATACCTTGATGTGACGGATTACGATGAAAACCCTTTAAAATTAGCAGAAAATATTCAATTAAAAATATTAAAGGAACTAGGTATTCCTTGCAGTATTGGTATTGGTCCAAACAAATTTTTGGCAAAAACAGCCTCTGATATGAAAAAGCCTTTAGGAATAACTGTTTTACGTAAAAGGGAATTATCAACAAAATTATGGCCATTACCTATTGATAAAATGTATGGAGTTGGTCATAAAACAGCTGAGAAACTTAAAAGTATTAATATTAACACAATTGGTGATATTGCTAAGGCAGATACATATCATTTATCACTTGTTTTGGGCATTAATGGAGAACGGTTAAAAAACCGTGCAAATGGTATTGACCCAAGAATAGTCGATCCTGATGCAGTAAGTGATTTTAAAAGTATCGGGAATTCACAAACACTTCAAACAGATGTGTCAGACATAAATGAATTAAAAAGTGTACTAGCAAAATTATCTGAAAAAGTGGCTGAAAGATTACAAAGACGTGAATTAAAAGGGCTGACCATTCAGATTATGATTCGATATAAAGACCGACAAACGATAACAAGAAGTAAAAAACTATCAACCTATACGAATGATCTAAGTGAAATCTTTTTACATGCATTTGATTTATTAGATAGTCATTGGTCGCGGTATCCAGTCCGTTTGTTAGGTGTGACAATGCAAGATATTACAGAAAATAAACATATAAAACACCAACTCACACTTTTCACCTACGAACAAGAGGAAAAAAAGTATCAAATGGAACGAACAATTAACAAATTAAAGGATAAATATGGTGACAACATTATTACATCATTAACACAGTCTACCCAACAAAAAGACGATCAATTACTAAGGACAAGTTTTCAAAAAGACTTTCTGGATGATTTTAAAAAATAATAAATGTCTGCCATAATTAGTAAACTTAAACCTTCTCCATTTAACTAAATCGACTAATCAAAATTGCAAACCCGAGAATTTAATGTTCACGGGTCTGTAGATTCCTAAAGTTATTTCAATAATGTTTTCGCTAATGTATGATTGACTGTGCCACCTGGATACCGTACAGGAAAATCAAATTTTGTCGTTTGAATTAAAACACTTTTTCGATGAGAAAATGTTTCAAAACTATACTTTCCATGGTAAGCCCCTTTTCCGCTATACCCTACACCACCAAAAGGTAAGTAAGGATTAGCCAAATGGTATAACGTATCGTTTACACTAGCACCACCAAATGAAATATTTCTCAACACTTGTTGTTCTCGTTTCTCATCTTTTCCAAAGTAATATAAAGCCAAAGGCTTTTCATTAGAACGAACGACATCAATGACATCATTTAAGTCACTAAAGGTAAAGAGAGGTAAGATGGGACCGAATATTTCTTCCTGCATGACGGGATCATCCCATGATACATTTTCAATGATAGTTGGTTCCATCTTTAAAGTAGTTTTATCAAATTGACCTCCATAAACAATATCACCGTTATCTAATAACCTTGTTAATCTTTGAAAATGATTTTCGTTTATGATTTTAACATACTGATCATTTTTAAAAATATCCTTACTATACATCGATTTAATCTGTTTAATCATGGCCTTTAATAGTTTATCCTTTACATCTTCATGAATGTAAACATAATCAGGGGCCACACAAGTTTGACCAGCATTTGTTAGTTTCCCCCAAACTAGTCGTTTGGCAGTATATTTTATATGGCAATCTTTATCAATGATAGCGGGACTTTTTCCGCCAAGTTCTAGAGTAATAGGGATTAAATGCTCACTTGCTTTTCGCATAATAATTCTTCCAACTGCAGTACTTCCTGTAAAGAAAATATAATCGAATCGTTGTTCTAACAATTGCTCACTAACTTCTTTATCACCTTCAACAACCGCAAAGTACTCCGGAGCAAATGTTGCCTCCACCATCCGCTTCAT
>DKGO01000129.1 GCA_002453315.1 Caryophanales bacterium UBA6768
CTTGCGTCGGGTTTTGATAATGATGGTGATGAAATCCCAACGTGAGAAGCTCCTTGCGTCGGGTTTTGGTAATGATGGTGATGAAATCCCAACGTGAGAAGCCCCTATACTCTAGGTGTTGAGGTAAAATTTTCTTAAACAATATTTTTTGGCTGTTCATGTCTAGAATGTAGTTGAATCTTGGCATAGTAATATTAAAAAATGTTTATTAAATTTTGTAATAACTATATTTTCCATTAGCTATAAATTTTAATCTTTGTTTTAAATTATTTCGAATAATTTCCTTTGAGATTGACTCGTTCAACCATAAATATATATTATTTACGGTAATTTTCTTATTTGGAAATAATTTTGCAAAGTCAAACGTTTGCCCCAAAATGAGGTCACGTACAGTCGTAATTGATTTACAAAATTCACATTGTACATATTTTCCTTTTGAGTAAATAAGTTCTTTATTACAATTTCCACAGAAAATTCCTTTCTTTAGCTCCTCATATGTGTATTCTGGTAAGACTTCATGAGGGAGCCTTTCAATATGGGAGGCCATAAGTAATTTGTAAACTTCCGTGTGATTGTATATGTTTGAGGTTTTCTGGTTCAATTTTTCTAGAAATTGCTTAACTTGGCCAGGGAAAATAATTTGACGATCAATTGGAGCGTTATATAGATGGAAATTCGGATGAACGAATACGGTAAAAGAATCCACTACTATTTTTATTTGTTGTTTGTGAAAAAAATTCCTAATTAATCGACTCGCGCGATTTGTTTGATGGATAGGATGATTAATTTGTTGCTCTGTTCTTAAATGATACCAATTATCATCCTTGATGTAATAGTCGCCACTGTGATATTTTATTTCAAAGTGTAATAATTTTCCACCCATCAATAATAAAGTATCATATTGGACGGCACTCCCGTTAACCATTAAATTTAAGTCATAAATTGTATGATGTTTTTTATCCAGATATTTTTTAATAGCAGTTGAAAAAATTACCTCCCCTTGATATCCTTTTCTAAGTATGTGGTAGTTTTCCATATCAGTCGGTGATAAAACTTTCCTTTTATTTAAAATTTCATAATACTGAAGTGACAATGATTTGCGTGGTTTACTAAACATTTAAACTCCCCCTTTTTTGTCAATCATAGGGCAGTTTAAAGATTTTGTAAAAGGACGAAAATTGAATTTTGTTAATTTCAATAGTAACGAAAATTGCAAAAATCCCTATTGAAAAAAGGGGAAATCAGTAAGGGTTTATAGTATTAAAAATTAAATTTGCACAATTCAAAAGTATTTTTAAATGGGAAAGTTTTTAAGAATCATCATTTGGGTTAGGAGTGAATTTGAAAAATATAAGACTGATTGATTTTCTCCACTGATTTAATTACAGAAAATTTAGGGAAAATCATCCATTAACGACAGATGCAGTTGAAAAGTACTCTTCCTATGGGAAAACGATTGATGACGTTTTTAGCGATGGGTTGGATGTTATTATTGAAAGTAAATATTTTTAAAAATAAAGGAGAGTTTGGATGGTTATTTTACTTTTTGGGGTTTCAAATGTCGGGAAATCTGTAACTGGCGAATTATTGGCCGATAAATTGAATTATCATTTTGTCGATTTAGATATGGAGATAAAAAAACGATTTTCTACTACCATAGAAGAATTTATTAATAATCATCCCTTTGCTGATGAAAGATCAAGGGTAAAAGGGAAACTACTAAGGGACTTGGTTAATGAAAATAAGGGGGAAACTGTCATTGCCGTTTCACCGATTTATTATGCGAGAAATTTTAATCGATTAATCGAACAGGAAGGTGTTATGGCAATTGAACTTCAGGACACAAAAGAACACATTTTTGAAAGGTTAGTATTTACGGATGAGAATGATGTAATACTCGGAGATGATGGATATAAAGAGAAACATAAAAAGTATTATTTGCGTGAAATACAAAAGGATATCACTCACGCAAAACATAACTCCTTTAAAAAAATTAAACTTAAATATTTTATGAATAATAGGTCTGTCGAGGATGTCGTTAATGATTTAATTGTTTTAATCAATGAAAATAGTTAAAACTAATGTTTACATTGTTTGCATTATTGTTATAATCGTAATAACAGTTATAACAAAGGGTGGTTTTGACATGTCGGAAGTAGAACGGAAAATAACTAAAATCGGAAATAGTTTGGGAGTTACTATCCCGGCGAAAATTTTACGGGAGGCTGGTTTAGCTTATGGTGATCAAGTCCAAGTAAAAACGCAAAAAGGAAAAATTATCTTACAAAAGAAGGAAGAAATTGAATTACCAAAAGGTGTTGATGAGGAGTTTCTGGAGACGCTAAATAAAGTGTTAGAAGAACATGATGAAGCTTTCAAAGGACTTGTGGATAGATAATGGAAAAAATAAAATATTTAACTGTTGAACAAGTCATTTTTATTAATACATTGCAAATACGTCTATACTCTCCCGGTGAGCAAATAGGAGTAAAAGACCATCATCTACTTGACTCAGCAATAAATAGGCCAAAACAATCAGCATTTGGAAAAGATGCTTATTTGTCAATTGATGAAAAGGCCGCAGCATTATTTGAGTCAATTGCCAAAAACCACTCTTTTTACAACGCCAATAAGCGAACAGCTCTTGCGGCACTCATTATATTTTTAAAAATAAATCAATCTAAATGGTCGATGGGGATCGAGGAAGAACAAAACTTTGTTGTCGATGTTGTCAATGGGAAATATACCTTTGAAGAAATGGGTGGATTGATTCAGAAACATAGGTTTCGATCAACAGACGATAGTTAAGTTTATTAAACATTAAATCTACTATCATAAAATCCTATTCCTTGAAAACTAACAACAATACATGATATAAGTGTAAAGGACTATTTTTGCATATGAAATGATTAGGCAACAAAGGTAGGTAAGAAATGATGGGTAACCAAAACTTTTGGCTTGATTTACCGAGGCCATTTTTTATATTAGCTCCAATGGAAGATGTGACAGATGTGGTGTTCCGTCATGTCATCAGTGAAGCGGGACGACCAGATGTATTTTTCACAGAATTTGCGAATACAACGAGCTATTGTCATCCAGATGGTGAAGAAAGTGTGAGGAGTCGACTTGCTTTTACGGAGGATGAGCAACCGATAGTTGCACATATTTGGGGAGACAATCCGGAATACTTCAGAAAAATGAGTATTGGTATGAAGGAACTTGGCTTTAAAGGTGTCGATATTAATATGGGTTGTCCCGTGCAGAATGTTGCTGCCAAAGGCAGGGGGGCAGGATTAATTAATCATCCTGACACTGCTGCTAAAATCATTGCCGCATCAAAGGCAGGTGGCCTTCCTGTCAGTGTAAAAACCCGACTTGGATATATCGATGTCGATGAATGGAAACATTGGTTAGCCCATATTTTTCAACAAAATATTGCTAACTTATCGATTCATTTACGAACAAGAAAAGAAATGAGTAAAGCGGATGCCCATTGGGAATTAATTCCTGAAATTAAACGGCTACGGGATGACATTGCACCAAACACACTCTTAACAATTAACGGGGATATTCCTGACCGTCACACCGGTGAAGAATTGGTAGAGAAATATGGTGTCGATGGTGTCATGATTGGTCGTGGGGTATTTTCGAATCCATTTGCCTTTGAAAAAATCCCCCGTGAACACGATGTAAAGGAACATCTGGATTTACTTTTATTACAGTTAGATTTACATGATAAATATTCAAAGGAAATTGATGAACGACCTTTTAAACCATTAATGCGGTTTTTTAAAATATACGTTCGTGGCTTTCATGGAGCAGGTGAGTTAAGACATCAATTAATGAACACAAATTCGACCGATGAAGTAAGAAAATTGCTCGCACCTTACATGAATTCTTTTATAAAATGAAGATGGGCTACACAACTTATTACAAATTGTTAAATATGTTAACAACATTGGGAAAAATTTTACACCAAATCTAATATTGGAACCGCCATCGTTTAAGTTTTATCCCTTTTTACGAAAAAGTCTTATGCTGGACTTGCCATCGTTTAAGTTTTATCCCTTTTTACGAAAAAATCTCATGCTGGGGCTTCCCCCGTTTGGATTTTATCCCCTACTACCCCAAAAGTCTAACGCTAGACCCGCCATCATTTGTGTTCCAGCCCCATTTATCCCGGATCATATATATTTTGACTGCTTCCGAAAATTAAGCGCTTGCAATTCTATCAATCGATTGATAGAA
>DKGO01000220.1 GCA_002453315.1 Caryophanales bacterium UBA6768
GTCAGCGACGGTATCTGTTAATATTCCGGGTGTATTAGTTGCCATTATCCCTCTTTTTGTTAAATCCGGCACATCTAAATTGTTATAACCGACAGAAACGTTACTGACGATTTTTAAATGGGGCGCATTGTTTAATAATTCAGCATTCACTTGATAATCAAGTCCAATAATTCCCGACGCATCCTTCAGTTCAGTCAGGAAATTAGGTTCATGATACGAAGATAAATTCAAAAAAACCTTTACATCGTGATGTTCTTTCAGCCGTTCTAATACTTCATCTTCTAGTCGATTAATGACGATAACTTTTTTTCTCATGGCTTCTCGCCTTCCTTAGTCTTAATTTTTTGACGGAAATTCGTTAATTTTACTGTTTAGCCAAGCAAGTGACGGATGACCGTCCGAAAATCTAAAAAATGCAAAATTCAGACGAGCAAAAAACGAATACACAACTGAATTTTTAGCATATTCCAAAAAAAGTATTCCAACAAAATTGCGTTGGAATACTTTGTGAAAATTATTGACCAATGACATCTTTGATTTTTTCGATTGCCCAATCTAAATCTTTTTTCTCAATTATTAACGGTGGTGCAAAACGGATGACATTATCATGGGTTTCTTTACAAAGTAGTCCTTCTTTCATTAATTCCTCGCAATATGGTCGAGCAGATTCTGTTAACTCCATACCGATAAAGAGACCTCTTCCACGAACCTCTTTAATGATTGGATTATTAATTTTCCTTAATTCATTAACAAAATAGGTGCCTAGCTCATGTGACCGCTCTGGTAGCTTTTCATCAATAATGACGTCCAATGCAGCAATGGAAACTGCACATGCCAACGGGTTGCCACCGAATGTAGAACCGTGGGAACCTGGTTCAAAAACACCTAAGATTTCTTTGTTAGCTACGATACAAGAAATTGGAAAAACTCCTCCACCAAGTGCTTTTCCTAACACTATAATGTCTGGTGTAACACCGTCCCAATCACTTGCTAAAAACTTTCCGCTTCGTCCAAGTCCCGCTTGAATTTCATCTGCAATGAAAAGAACATTATTGTCATGACAAACATCATAAGCAGCTTTCAAAAATCCATCCTCTGGAATGTTCACGCCTGCTTCACCCTGAATCGGTTCAATTAAAAAAGCGGCAGTATTTTCATTAATCGTTCCTTTTAATGCTTCAATATCACCAAAAGGGATGACACGGAATCCTGGTAATAATGGTCCGAATCCACGTTGATTATCAGGGTCAGATGAAATAGACACAGCAGCCATTGTGCGTCCGTGAAAATTATCAGAACAAACGATAATTTCTGCTTTATTATCGGCAACACCTTTTACATCATATGCCCAACGACGTGCTGTCTTTATTGCTGTTTCAACAGCCTCTGCACCAGTATTCATCGGTAATGCCATATCTTTATTTGTTAATGTACAAATTTTTTCATACCATGGACCCAATTGGTCATTATGAAATGCACGTGATGTTAATGTTACGTAATCTGCTTGTTTTTTTAATGCATCAATAATTTTCGGATGACGGTGCCCCTGATTGACGGCAGAATAGGCACTTAACAAATCCATATAACGATTCCCTTCGGGGTCCTCGACCCAAATACCTTCTGCTTTATGTATGACAATTGGTAATGGCAAGTAATTATTTGCCCCAAATTGTTCGGTTTGTTCAATAATTGCTTCTGATTGCTTCACCATAAAATCCCTCCAGTAAGATAAAGATAAATTGTATTTAATGCTTAATTACAATCTACATGTTATAATGCTTATCGTACATGATTTATGTAAAAAATTCTACTAAAATTTATTAGAATAGGTAGGAAGGAGTCAATCAAATGGCACATTTGCATATAACCGCATGGGCGTTAGCAATTATTTTGTTATTTATCGTCACAGCGATGTATCGTAAAAACAATAATAAAACCGGAAAAATTTTTCATATGATTTTACGATTAGACTATTTAATTATATTGTTTTCGGGTGGCAGTTTATTTTTGGATTACTCGAAGTACTCAGGTGAGTTATTTCTCAAAGTCATTGCCGGTTTATGGACAATTGTCGCAATTGAAATGATTACAGTAAAAACAAATAAAGGTGCATCAACAAAAGCTTGGTGGATTCAATTTGTTGTTTTTGCAGCAATTGCGATTATACTGGGCTTCATGCGACTTCCATTGGGAATTTTACCTTAATCATTAAGACATTTTGAAATTGAAGCTATCCTATGTTGAAGGATAGCTTTTTCTACATGATTGAAACAAATGATGGACATATATATTGGAGGAATTTCTATGAAAAAAGGCTTGTTTATTTTTATAGGCAGTCTATTATTACTATCGACTCTTTCTACCACTAAAGTGGGGGCACAATCGAATAATAATATACAAGATGAAATTATTTATGATATTTTAGTTGATCGCTTTAATAATGGTAATCAACAAAATAGTGAGCAAGTTGATGTCAATGACCCTTATACATATAATGGTGGTGACATCGAAGGTGTTACAATGATGTTATCTGAAATAAAAAGTCGTGGATTTACTACTATTTTACTTTCTTCGATTTGGGAAAATGCTCCAAAGGGATATCATGGTTATTGGATTGAAGACTTTTATAAGATAGAAGAACAATTTGGCACGATAGATGATATGAAAAACCTTATAAAAGAAGCACATCAGCGTGATATGAAAGTAATTGTAGAGTTAGAAACGAACTATATTTCTGAATCACATCCATTTGTTTCAGATGAATCGAAACATGTTTGGTTTAAGGAAAATGAGGTTGAGCCAATACCAGCAACAGAATGGATAGGAAAAACAATTCAATTAGACCAGTCAAATGAAGAGGTACAACAATACTTGTTGGATGTTGCTACTTACTGGATGGATGAGCTAGATATTGATGGGTATAAATTGCATGCAGTCGATCAAATGAACGAAGATTTTCTCCAAGTTTTAACGAAGGAAATAAAAGAGAAAAATCCTCGATTTTATATTATAGCTAACTCGTTACAGGGAAGTTCCGATATGGGTGATTTTGCAAGTAATGAATATATTGATGCTGTCGAAAATAATGACATGTATGAAATTTTTAACGAAGTTTTGATTAAACCAGATCAACCCATTTCAGAAATTTATCAGACGTGGGAAAAATCCTTTGGGGAAAAATCGTTACTTTTTTTAGATAATAAAAATGTTGCCAGATTTTCGAATAACTTTGCTGAACAGGAAAGAAATGCAGCAACAACTTGGTCATTAGCATTAGCGAGTTTATATTTTTTACCAGGGGTACCGATTGTATATCAAGGGTCAGAGGTGCCAATGTATGGGCCAGGATTTCCTGAAAATCAATATTTTGTCGATTTGTTTAGTTCGGATCCGGATGTTGAAGAATTATTTAATCATTTCGCGGCTATTCGTCAGCAATTTCCGGCACTTGTGCATGGGGAAATAGAGCAAATTGCCGAGAACGAGGGATTGAGTTTATTTAAAAGAAGTGATGGGGAACAGGAAGTATATGTGGCTATCAATAATGATGGGGAGTCACGTGTTGTTACGATTGAAGGTATTGATAGTGATTTGCAGCTCCGCGGTTTAATTCATGATGATACAGTTCGTGAAAATAAAGATGGAAATTTTCTCATCGGAATGGAACGGGAATCAGTAGAAGTATTTTTCGTCGAACCGAACAGTGGATTTAACTGGTGGTTTATTAGCTTCGTTGTCGGGGTTTTTGTTGTATTTATAGGGGTCGTTATTTTATTAGGCAGAAGGCAAAATCGAAAAGAAACGTAAATGGGAACATGTCCAAGTTGATTAAGGAATTTAACTAATATTTCTACTTATAAAAAAATGGCTTATAAAAAAATTTTAAATTTTCCCCCCGTAATTTAATCGGGGGGTTCTGTTTCAGGAAGGAATATAAACTACACTAAAGTAGGGGAACAAGCCTGTTTTAACTTGTTTAATGACAAAAATGATTAAATAAGAATGTACATACTTGTAAAATTAAATTTTAGTCATATTTTCTCATTGATATAATCCATATCATGAAAATGCTAATTAATAAGATCACACTTGCAAACAATAACAGTTCATTATGAAATGGGATGGAATGATTAACTACCCAAATCATTAAGCCAGATGTAAACAATGTCAGCTCATTGACGACAAACCCAACTAAAAATATTACTACACAGATGATAGTGAGTTTTTTTGCAAAAGGAATCATGTTCAGTAAACCAAATAAACTAAAAGCAAAAATTGTCAAAAATCCCAACAATGTTAAATGTAAATACCCAATCACAACTGAGCGTGTATCATACACAATATCAGCTAGTGGGGGATAGATAAGTGCTAATTCCATTAATCCTTTCGCAAATAAAATGATAAAAGCGAGTGCAAGAAATCGATAAAGTGGCTTTTTGATTGGATTATTTTGTGCTAATCCTTGCCATAAGGCTAGAATAAGAAACAATATTCCAATAAATTGTCCGACCCCACCAATCATTGCTAGGACAGTGATTACCTCTGAAAAGTCATACCATAAAATAGATAAGAAAAACCCAGGGAATAATGCGACAAAATACGTCCAGAAACTGATATTAAGCCATTTTTCTTGTAAAGAAATTTTATATGTTTGTAAAATCCAAATAAATAGACCAGTAAGCGTTAAGTATAGCCAGCCATTATATTGAAAATGTAAATAAAAATATATTGCCATATCAAAAAAATCCGATTCCCGATGCCCTGTGGCAGCTAGTCCCCCTAGAGAAAATGGGCCAATACTTGAAATGAATAATGTTAATAATCCAGCATTGATGAAAAAACGAGTCATTTTTGGCATAATGTCGGTTTTTTTAATGAAGATAAATATGTAAATAGCAACCCAATATTCTATAAAAATATGTGTTGTGGAAAAAATAATTGAAAAACGGGCATAGCCTTCAAATAAAAAAGCGATAAACATTAGCGTTGTTACTATAATCGTTGTGATTAAGATAATATGTACGTGTTTTTTATTAGGAATATGGCCCCAACTAATCGCTAAAAATATGACAAAAGTAGCTAAAAAAAGCCATCCTAAAACTGCCCCATGGGAATGTGCATGTAAAATATGGTCATAAGGTACAAAATGAAGCTTATTATAAAAAGGGAAAAGTCGCATCCATACCCCTGAAAGTGCTGTTAACAATAAAAAAAATATCGAAAAGTTTGTCATATATTTAGGCATATTATCACCCCATCTATGTCTGTCTTACTATTTTCGCTTATTTCGAAAATGAGTACAATATGATTGGAAAAATTGTCTAAATTTGATAACAAAGTTGTGACAAAAAAGGTACAATTTTTAAAATGTGGCTTTATCGCAAAATAAAAAAGACGACTATAACGTCGTCTACATTTTTGTCATTGATTCAATTATTCATACCCATGTTTTTTGAATACATCTAAAATGGCGTCAAGCAGGTCGTCCCACTCAACATCAAAAAATTTAGTTACGGTAATAAAATGTTGATAACCGAATACATTATCAACCCCGTCTATTTTCATTAAATCATTTAAAATTTCATGTTCACTTACATCACCAGGTAGGACTGAAATGCTATCCGTACCTTCAAAGATCATTTTATTTGTGGAAAATTTGACCGCATTAGGATTAGGTGTAGCCTCTGGTCTTACTCCCATCGTATCCCTCCTTCAATCAATTATCATAAATGTATCATATTTTGATTGAAAATACCATTTAAAATCGGTTTCAGCATGTGTTGCCGATTTTCTAGTTTGTATGACGTATGGAAATTTTCACATTGCCAGGCATCCAATTTATATTAAAAATAGTGTATAATATGATGCAGTATGAAGACCCAAAGGAGAAAAAGATGACATTTAAAATTGTATTTCTAGATATTGATGGGACAATTTTACGGCAAGATCATACGTATTCACCGAAGACTAAAACTGCAATAGAACAACTACAAAACCAACATATTAAAGTCGTTTTAGCGACAGGACGTCCACTTCATGAATTAAACGAACTAGCAGAGCAATTAAATATCGATACATTAATAGGCTATAATGGAACATTTGCAAAATATAAGGGGAAAACGATATTTCAACAACCTATCGATCATTCTATTATTAAAAAACTAACAACCATCGCGGAAAATCAGCAAAATGAACTATTACTGTATTCACAAAACAAAAATTTATTTTTACATAAGGATACGATAAAAAGGGAGAATTTTATCGAGCATTTTCAATTATTTCATAATGATGTATATGATAATCGATTGAACGAATCAATATACGGAGCAACACTAATAAGTATTCAGCCAACCCCGATTTCATATTACCAAATCGATCAACGGATCCATTTCACACCCGTCAATGTTGAAGCGGTGAAGGGGAGTTATGATGTCATTTTAAACGAAGTGACGAAAGGGACTGCTGTTGAAAAAGTATTACATTTTTTTAACATTCAACCGCATGAGGCTATTGCTTTCGGTGATGGGATGAATGACAAAGAAATGCTTAAATTAGTTGGAGAAAGTTTTGCGATGGGGAATGCTGCACCATCTTTAGACAACTATGCAAAATATCGGACAAAATCGGTGGAAGAAGACGGTGTTTATGAAGGATTAAAACAATTACATTTATTTTAAATAAAATATCTCGGCTTATCACCTTACCAAATATGGTGGACGATAAGCCATGAGAGCTATTACTTAATTTGATTCTCAAATTGTTTTAATTGTTCTCTTTCTTCTGGTGACGCCTCTTTATATGCTTCTTGTATTACTTCCCTAACTGCACCTTTTTCATGTTCCCTATCCGGAGATGAATCATCGATTTCTAAAAAATTTTGAAAAGCTTCTTGAGCACGTTCAAAGATACCTTTTTCCATTTAAAACCCTCCTGTTGTATTATCTTTTGCATTTTGATCTTTGCGTTTAATATCCTTATAAAGTGATTTATTGTTATCTTCTATATCCTCGGCAGTTTTTTCAGAAGTAAAATGCTCCTGCTCTGATTCCCTAGTTTCTTTTTCCAAAATAGACTATTCCCTCCAGTCCCAAATAAATAATTTTTCAAACAAAAAAGCGGAATGAATTAAATCATTCCACTGTAGTATGGCTATGAATATGCCATTATATTCTCAAATTTTCATTAATTTGTAATTTTTGTTAAATTAAAATAATCAGTTAAAAACTGTGCTACCCCATGTTCCTCATTTGACAATGTTGTAAATTTAGCAATTGATTTCAGTTCAGGAATCCCATTTTCCATTGCAACACCGATACCAGCGAAATCAATCATTTCTAAATCATTGCTACCATCACCAAACGCCATAATTCTAT
The DNA here is from genome assembly GCA_002453315.1 of Caryophanales bacterium UBA6768. The sequence goes on from DKGO01000220.1 coordinate 7,374, forward strand.
CCTTAGGGATGCCATATTCATCAGCTACTCTTTTAATTGCCTTTGCCTTATTCATCTGTTTATTCATAATTTCTATAATATGGTATGGTTCGCCCCAGCTTCTTTGTGTAATCACATCCGCGTGGACGTTATCTAATTGCTCAGTAATTTTATCAACCTGTTCAACATTTGGATAGAGTAACATTAATGTAGGATCCTCTGTTAAGTGTTCTTTTAATGTGCCAATTTTAAATGAATCATCATAATCGGTAATCCGATAAAAATCAATGATTCGTTGATCATATTGGTCAATTAGAACACTGTCATGGATGGCCGCCAAAATATTCTCAGATTGAAAGTGATAGCTCATATCGACAATATCTAATGCCGTGTCATGAAGTAAAGGTGTATGATGAATTCCCCAGCTTTTATTTCGAGGGTGATGCATCACTGCCCCATTTGAATTAATTAAAGGAGTTGTTAATTCAAGCTCATGATAAAAATCAATGCTTACGCGGTTTGATCGTCCGGTGGCAATAACGACAATATGTCCTTTCTCTATTAAATGACGAAGAACCGTTTTCGTTTCCGTTGTAATTTTTTTATCATCTGTTAAAACAGTGCCATCTAAATCGACAGCAATTAAATATTTTTGATTTCCCAATCAATTCACCCCACATACTTAGTGTAGCAAAAAATGACTCAATTAGCTAGGGGAGGAAATTTAAATAGACTTTCATTTTTAAATTTATTGCTATTGAATGGCTATTCACTCATAATGGAAAATAGGATTTATTTAAGAAAGGAATGAAACCATGATCCATATCGTTGAACAAAAAGTTGATGAAATACCTTATTTAATCGTTGAAAAGGCTGAACTAAAGGGTAAACCACGACCTACTGCTATTTATCTTCATGGCTTTAATGGAGAAAAAGATGCAAGCCTGACAATTGCTTATCGAATTGCAACACAAAATATTAGAGTGATTTTGCCTGATGCTATGATGCATGGCGCACGTCAGGGTAATGTGACACAAGGGGAGAAAGATTTGGCCTTTTGGGATATTGTCCTGCAAAATGTCAAAGAGATAGAAATTATCAAAAATGAACTTGAAAAACAAAAATTACTGGTTAATAATAAAATTGGTATTGGTGGGACTAGTATGGGTGGAATTACGACGAGCGCCGTGATGACACAATATGATTGGATTGATGCGGCGGTTATTGTGATGGGTTCTCCTAACTTAACTGATTATGCTAATCTATTAGTTGAAAATTTCAATAAAATGAATCAAGAACAAATCCCTGAAAAGGATAAAAAAAGAGTTGAAGCCGCCATAAAGCATTTTGACTTATCAAAAAATCCTTCTGCAATACAAAATGTTCCATTATTATTTTGGCATGGGGAAGACGATAACGTTGTCCCAATGAAATATGCGTTAAATTTTTACGAAACGAATAAAAACCTTGCGAATTCACAAATGAATTTTATTAAAGAAGCGGGAAGGACACACAATGTAAGTAGATTAGCGATGAATGAAACAGCAAAATGGTTTGCCAAATATTTGCTATAAAAGATCAGAAATGCTATTAAGATCAAATTGATAATAGTTTTCTATTTTAAACATTTTTAAAATCGGCTAAAATATGGTTAAATATAAGTAACGATATTTTAAGGAGGTTCATTTAAATGGATGAAGCCGTAAAAGAAAATTTATTAGGTACATTGGAAAATGTAATTGATCCAGAACTTGGTATTGACATCGTTAATTTAGGTTTAGTATATGATGTTGATTTAGATGATAATGGACTTTGTACAGTGACGATGACATTAACGTCTATGGGATGCCCATTAGCCGGACATATAGAACAGGATATTCGTTATGCATTAGCAGATATTCCTAATATAAAAGAAATTGATGTAAATATCGTATGGGATCCACCATGGGGCAAAGATAAAATGTCCCGTTATGCGAAAATTGCATTAGGTATCCCTGATTAATTTATTCATCGATGTCAAATAGTTATTATTAAAAGTTGATTCATATTTAGTGGATCAACTTTTTTCAAAATAACAACATTTTGAAAATGGTTAAGGAATACCGAATCTTCTTAAAATTTTGTCAGGAAAGGCAGTTATTATGGAAGTGTATGTGAAAATTACACCAGATCAAATTCATATCAATGAATGTATTGAGAAAGTTACCCGACCAGAGGCTGGGGCAATTAGTACCTTTATCGGCATAGCCAGGGAATTTACCCGCAGAAAGCAAACAGTAT
>DKGO01000190.1 GCA_002453315.1 Caryophanales bacterium UBA6768
CGGCCATGTTTTTTTCATAAACATCTTCTGTCATATTAGCGAAACGATCAGCATCTTGTTCTTCTTGAACGAAGGCCCGTAATACCCGAACCCCACGAATAGACTCCAATACCCGATTATTCATATCTCCAAAAGCATCTTGGGCCATCATAAAACGTGCATGAATGGCTGCTCCATATTTATTCATAATTAATGCCATAATTGGTAAAGGTACTAGAGCAGCAAATGTTAATTTCCAGCTGATTGTAAAACCCATCATTGCGATGATCATTAACATGAATGTTGTCGAGTCAACGAGTGTTAAGATACCAAATCCTGCTGTCATAGCAATCGCTTTTAAATCATTTGTACTTCTAGCCATCAAATCCCCTGTCTTATAACGGGTAAAAAAGATTGGTGACATTTTTAAAAAATGATTCATTAATCGACTTCTCATCCATTTTTCTAACATAACGGATCCACTAAATAGCGTTGAATTCCAAAAATACGTAATTACATAATGGGCAACTATGATACCTAAAAAAATGATACAGGTTTTTATTAAAATATCTGTTGATAGCGTTTCAAAACGTATATGATCGACGATGTAACCTAATATTTTCGGTGGCAACAACCCTAGTAAACTAGCACATATTAACCCAATAATTGCAAACGTATACCGTTTCCAATAATGGGAGAAAAACCATTGTAGTTTTACAAATATTTGAAACATTTAAAGCACCGACCTTTGTATTTAATCCATTAAAAAAGACACATCCAAAGCTGGAAGTGACGTCATTTTGTATAGTCAAATTTTATCATCATTAATTTGTCAAATCAATCGTAAACTTTTGTGACAAGGGAGTCTCACACTTATTAATTTACTAGCATAAATGGTATAATAACAACAAAATAACGTTAGATTATAGGAGGTCAGTATATGAGAGTAGAAGAAATGATAGCTTACAATGAAAAATTCGTTGCAAACAAGAATTATGAAGCATTTACAACTGATTCGATTCCAAATAAAAAAATGGTGATTTTCACCTGCATGGAGTCAAGACTTGTAGAGTTATTGCCCAAAGCTTTAAACATCCAAAATGGTGATGCAAAAATGGTGAAAAATGCCGGTGCTATTATTCGAAAATCTTTTGACAGTATTATTAAAAGTATTCTAGTCGCCATTTATGAACTTCAAGCCGAAGAGGTAGTTGTCATAGGTCACCACGATTGTGGGATGTCTAACGTAAATACACAGTTATTAATGGATAAAATGAAGGAAGAGGGAATAACAGAAGATACATTTAAAGCCCTTGACTACTCGGGTATTGACTTTCACCAAGAATTTCACGGATTTGAAACTGTGGAAGATTCAATTCAGCAAAGTGTCGACATCATTCGTGAGCATCCACTACTCCCTTCTCATATACTCGTTCACGGACTCGTCATTGATCCACATACAGGTAAAGTAGACGTCGTATCCATCGACAAAAAGTAATGATGAAAGAGGTTGGGATATAAGCGGTTTAACTCCCTTGTTTACTGCTATATACAGTAAAAAATTCAAGCACGAACATTAACTATAGTAGTTGGGGGGCTGATACTTTGAGTAAAAACAGACTGTTGTAGTAACACTTAGTTATCGTCCATTACTAATACATACAAAAATTGTGATAATAGTAATGTAAAATTACTTTCCATTACTAACGGATGTGAAAATTATAATAATGGTAATGGAAGATGACTTACTATTACTAACGGATGTGAAAATTATAATAATGGTAATGGAAGATGACTTTCTAACGCTGGGGCTTCCACCTTTTGGGTTTCGACACTTCTTTCCCAAAAGTGTCTAACGCTGGAACCTCCATCGTTTGAATTTCTCTCCCTCCCGTTGGTTTTCGTTGATCTTTTCCATCCAGTGATTAATGCTAGGCTTTTTATTTACTCATACTTTCAATTAGTGCAATTACTTGATGCCATGCCCTTTCACTTTTATACGTTTTCATATGATCGATTAATACAGAAGTTGCTTCTTTTAAACGTTCAATCGCCCGCAAAAATGTTGTACTGTCTAAATTTTCTTCCTCTAAAACATGAGCATAACCATTTCGTTCAAATGATCTCGCATTGTCAATTTGATCACCCCGACTAGCCACCCGTGATAACGGAATCAACAACATTGGTATACGCAAAGCTAAAAATTCAAAAATAGCATTGGCCCCCGCTCGTGAAATAACATAATCAGTAATGGCAAACAGATCATTTAATTCATTAGACACATATTCAAACTGAACGTAACTTTTTTCCTTAATAGATTCATCAATATTACCTTTACCACAAATATGTATGATGTGATATTGCTTTAATAATTGTTGTAGGTTTTCACGGATCACTTGATTTAATTTTTGTGAACCAATACTGCCACCCATAATTAAAATAATTGGTTTCATTCTGTCTAACTTAGTGAATTTAAGCCCCTTGGTTGCCTCTCCCTGAAACAATTCCTCTCGAATAACCGCTCCTACATAAGTAACCTTATCCTTTTTTAAAATATCAATCGTTTCCGGAAATGTCGTTAATATTTTTTTGGCAAAAGGTGTCGCAATTTTATTCGCTAAACCTGGCGTTAAATCTGATTCATGAATAATCGTTGGTACTTTTCTAAATTTAGCTGCAATAACAACTGGGACTGAAACAAAACCACCTTTGGAAAAAACAATTGTCGGTTTACATTTCCTAATAATATTCCATGCCTGCAACGTGCCCTTCACTACTTTAAAAGGATCCTTCACATTTTCCAATGAGATGTAGCGACGTAATTTCCCGGTAGAAATTGAATGATATGTAACTCCACCTATCTTTGCAATTAAATCCTTTTCTATGCCATTTTTTGATCCCACATAATCAATTTTCCAGCCTTCTTTTTTAAAATAAGGAATGAGGGCCAAATTAACAATCACATGCCCCGCTGTTCCGCCACCAGTAAATAAAATACTTTTCTTACTACTCATTTTTAAATTCCCCTCAAATTCACTACTCTTGCTCCATCAATTTTATTATATACTATTCTACCACGCAATGATAATATCACTAATATGAATTTTGAAAGGAAGGGCAACAAAATAATCGCTTGATGAATAAAAAGAAGGAAAATGCATTTTGATTACTTCAATGAAGGTCTTGGTGGAAAGAAAAAGAAAAATACACCATAATGATGACTTCAACGACGGTCTTGGTGGAACGAAAAGGGGAAATACACCACAATGATGACTTCAACGACGATCTTGGTGGAACAAAAAGGAGA
>DKGO01000023.1 GCA_002453315.1 Caryophanales bacterium UBA6768
CTAGCACACTTGAAATCACAGTTTTTGCATTTTTCAGAGGGGCTAGACGCCCTAGCACACTTGAAATCACAGTTTTTGCATTTTTCAGAGGAGCTAGACACTCTAGCACACTTGAAATCACAGTTTTTGCATTTTTCAGAGGAGCTAGACGCTCTAGCACACTTGAAATCACAACTTTTTCATTTTTCAGAGGAGCTAGACACTCTAGCGCATTTGAAATCACGACTTTTGCATTTTTCAAAGGAGCTAGACGCTCTAGCACACTTGAAATCACAGTTTTTGCATTTTTCAGAGGAGCTAGTTACCCTTGCATTACGATGTACATCGTTATATAATGGTGTTGAGTATATAAATGGAGGTCTAATCATGGATAAAGAAATGATGAAGGGAACAATTGATATTTTGTTGTTATCGCTTATTGAACAGCGTGATCTGTATGGTTATGAGATGACCCGTATTTTAAAAAGATTGAGTGATGACACATATGAAATGAGCGAAGGAACACTATATGCTGCTCTAAAAAGAATGGAACGGCGAGGTTGGATAACATCTTATTGGAAGGAAACGGATAGTGGTAGAAGAAAATATTATCATATAACAAATGAGGGAAAAAAGGAATTAACAGCAAAAAAGGAAAATTGGGATTGGATGAGTTCGCTTATTCAGAAAAGTTCGGAGGGATTCAGTTGAACATCGCACATCAAAATTATATCAAGCAAATAATTCGAGAAATTGATGGCAGTGATATGGAAAAGGCTGATATCGCTGAAGAAATAGCGATTCATTTGCAGTTAACAAGCGACCATTTCGTTGAGGCTGGTTATGAAAAAAAGGAGGCGGAGAAATTAGCGATGAATGAATTTGGTAAAACGAATGAAATTGGAAAACAAATGCAGGAAGCAATGTTCCCATTTCGAAAATTAATGTTTATGATACTAGTGGTATCATCTTTCCTATATGCTTATATCGCTTATTCGATAAAGTTATTTTCCGAAGGAGATGCCCATATTGGTTGGTTAATAATGGCTGTCATATCAAGTTCGTTATTACTACTCTTTGTTTTGCGAGTGTTTCCAAAGTTAGATCGGAAATTAACGTTAAACAGTATGTTGATTATTCACATTTTCACCTTTGCTTATGGTACATTTTTAGCATCGAGCTGGGACAATGATTTCAGTTATATCCTTTCCATTTTTGCATGGGCAATCGTGCTTTTTACATTGGGCCTTATTTATCGAACAACGATTGTCGATAGTCAAAAAGAGGCAACTAGTCTGTCAAAACATACAAAAATCATCCATTTTCTCAATATTACATTTGGGGTATTCATTATTATTGGGACATTATTTTTCCTCTGGGCGCTACTGGCCTTTGGTGAGGAATTTTATTTACGGATGACACTTATTTTCATTCCCTTTCTCATTTGGTTAGTTACCTATTATATTCAAATTCGTTTAACGAAAAACAATAAGCAAATCCATGCCTATTTTGTTGCCCTTATTCCGGCAATCATGTTTGTAGCCATCACCATCTGGTGGTTCCAGTAATGACAGAAAGGAGTCAATTTAATGAATAAACAAAAAATCATTCTGATGTATTCCGTTATTGCAGTGGTCACCATTGGCTTTATCGTGATGGGGTTTATGTTTAAAATGTCAGATTTAGAAAAAATGAATGGTCTAACCGAAATTTACGACGTTTCCCAAAATGGAACAATTGCCTATGTTTCCTATCAAGAAGGAAAGCCCGGCATTTATTTAAAAACAGAGGAGGAAGAAAATTTAGCCATCCAATATAACGAAGAAAAAATAGTCGAGGATATCAGTTTTATTCACGGTGAAAACTTATTAGTTTATAGTTTAATAGATAGAGATTTAGATGACGACAATAATACGAGTACTATTCATCTTCTCGATACAAAAAACGGTGATAACAAAAAATTACATGAGTCTAACGGTATCGTCACCGAAGTTGTCGTTGACCCAAAGGATAGTGGGAAGATTTTTTTCTTAAAATCCTCATCTTATGAAAATTATTCTCCCATCGCAAGAAAGGCACCACATGATATTGATATTTATCGCTTTGATTTGGAAAATAACGAGGAAACCAAATTAACGAACTGGGATAAATATTCAATGGATTCGTTAAATATTTCAGCAACAGAAGAGATCGCTTATGTGCAAATGATGGATGATGAGGATGCTGACACGGCAGAGGACATTTTTGCTGCAAATCAAAAGGTATTTCAAGTGCCACTCGATAACCCGAGCGAATTAACGATTGTTAGTGATGAAAACAGGGAAATTGATATTTACGATTTTGTAATACTTCCTGATAATTCTGGGATGATTTTTCAATCAATTAGTAATTTTGAAACCGGGGGGACTTACCAATATGAACTTTATGCATATGATTGGGATAAAGGTGAAGAAAAACAATTAACAACGTTTAAGCAATATGCTGGCAATCCAATAATTTCAACGGCCGATGGGAAAATATATTTTATCGTCAATAAAAAGTTTGCCAAGCAATTTCCTGATCATTATTTATATATGATGGATATAAATGGGGAAAACATCGAAGAAGTCCCATTAAAATATCGATAAATTTATGGGGAGATTTTAATTCAATGGATATCGTTAACTTTCTTATTTTAAGCCTCATTTGTGCTAGCACCCTTGTTTTATTGCATTTAATTTTAACTAAAACTATCCCTAAGAAGGCAACAAAAATAACTTGGACCATAATTAGTGCCATCGTTATTTTATGTACTATTGCTTTTATGCTTTCCATTTTTATCGGGGGTTGGACGGGAATGGGATATGGATTATTGATCATTTTTATTTTAGTGGGGGTTTTTGCTGCAAGTATTGTTTTACTTTTCATCAAAGTATTTTTAACATAATCATTCTAGTAGGCATTGCTTAAGGGGGGATTATCTAGATATTTTTTCGAAAATGACTAATGATAATGTTGCAATTGGCCCTAATATTAATGAAAGTAAGAACCAATTGAGGCCACTGCGATTTTTCCCTTGGGCAATGCCAGCATTTATTAATGCTAATGTTCCCCAGCCAACAAAATATGTTTCATACATTAATTCTACTTCCTTTCCCTTCTACTCCCAACCTTTACGTCGTAATTCCAATTGCTTTTGAAAACAAAATTGAATGATTTTACTTCTCTCTGATTCCCTTATATTCGTAAAATATAAAAATAACTTTTGGAAATTATCTGGGGCTTCACCAATGCGAACTAATTTACATTCCTCCTCAAATTCAGCTTCTCCATTTTGCAAAGGCAATTTAAATTTACATAATAAAATATCGCCTGCCCTCACATTTATTTGATTAGATAAGATAGCAGACATTCCCCCGCCACTCACATTCGACATGGTTGCTTTTGTAAATGGCTCGTTTTCATGTAATTTAACGAGAATATCCGTAATCATTTCTACCCTCACATAGGCACGTCTTTGAATCTTTTTAAATTCATCGTCTAATGGGCGCTTAAGCTCAATCATCGGGACCTTTTTTACAGTATGTTCGATAATTTTTGTTGGAAATTGGTAAACGGTTCCATTTTCCAACACGACTTTGGCAATCAAAACAGAACCGATATGTAAATAATCCGTTTTACTCGTTCGCTCATTGATTGGTAATTGAATAAAAATAGATTGCTCGTTTAATTCAGTAATTTTTGTTTTATATTTATCTTTATATTCCTGATTATCTTCTATTTTTTCTAGATAAATAGTCCGACCTATTTCTAACATGTTTTCCCTCCAATACTTAGTGACGATAGGTATTTATTACTAATATTAATACGTTTTCATCATATAATCAATCTTTTAAAATATGTTTTTTGATCATACGTCATTTTTAAATGGGTATAGATAGATTTAGTTAAAGGTCGTTTCCTTGCAACTACTAATTTCCATTAGAATGTAAGCGGATTATTTGATATAATAAAGTAAGTCACATTAGATTTGTTAGCAAATACTTCAATTTATATGGTATAATGAAATAAACATTTCACAACCAATGTAAAGTTAACTTTTAACCATCACATGAACTATGGTTTGTCACATATTTATTAAAAAGGAGGATTTCTGTTTATGAAGCAAATTTACACATCATTTTCTGAAGTGGTAAAAGATATTAAGGATGGATCGACGATTATGGTTGGTGGTTTCGGGCTTTGTGGAATTCCCGAAAACTCCATTCTAGCTCTTGTTGAAAGTGGGGTAAAAGATTTAACTGTTATTTCTAACAACTGTGGTATTGATGACTTCGGTTTAGGATTGTTATTGAAAAATAAACAAATTAAAAAAATGGTCGGATCTTATGTAGGGGAAAATAGAGAATTTGAACGCCAAGTAATAGAAGGAACAATTGAAGTTGAATTAACTCCCCAAGGTACGTTAGCAGAAAAGATTCGAGCTGGTGGAGCAGGTATTCCAGCATTTTTCACTCCGGCAGGAGTTGGAACACAAATCGCTGAAGGGAAGGAAGTCCGGACATATAATGGCAAGGAATATGTGTTAGAGGAATCATTAACCGCTGATTTCAGTTTTGTTCGTGCGATTAAAGGGGATAAAATGGGTAATCTTATTTACAACAAAACAGCCCGTAACTTTAACCCGATTATTGCCACTGCTGGAAAAATTACCATTGCTGAGGTGGAAGAAATAGTGGAAATTGGTGACATTACACCTGAGGATGTCCATACACCGAGTATTTATGTGCAACGGATTATTCAAGGAGACCAAGAAAAACGAATTGAACGTCGAACAGTAACAGCTTCATAACATGTTAATGGACTAGGTGATTTTCGGTTGTGTGGATTTCTAGGTTGTAAAGCCTTAACTGGGAAGAATAATTTATAATTAATTATTTGAAAGGAAGTGACTTGAGTGAGTAGAGCTGCAATTCGTGAAAAAATTGCTCGTCGGGCGGAAAAGGAAATTAAGGATGGGTATTATGTCAATTTAGGAATTGGTATGCCAACATTAGTGGCTAACTATATTTCTGATAATAAACAAGTCGTACTTCAGTCAGAAAATGGACTGCTCGGTATTGGTCCTTATCCAACTGAGGAAAATATTGATGCTGATCTCATTAATGCTGGAAAAGAAACAGTGACGATGATTGATGGGGCGGCAATCTTTGATAATGCGGAATCATTTGCTATGATTCGTGGTGGACATATTGACTTAGCAATTTTAGGTGGCATGGAAGTTGCTGAAAATGGTGACTTAGCTAATTGGATGATCCCGGGAAAAATGATCAAAGGGATGGGCGGTGCCATGGATTTAGTTCACGGTGCGCGAAACATCATTATCATTATGGACCATGTCAACAGAGATGGTGAACCAAAAATTTTAAAGGAATGTTCACTCCCTATTACAGGGAAAGGTGTCGTTAACAAAATCATTACAGAACGTGCTGTCATTGAAGTGACTGACAATGGATTGGTTTTACTAGAAGTTGCTGAAGGATTCACAGTGAACGATGTGATTGAATCAACCGAGGCTGAGTTAACTGTTTCTGAAGCATTATTAGAAGGGGCTTTTTAAAAAATCGCCCAAAAGAAAAGCATTGTATGATGAAGTTGATTGATTGTACAATGCTTTTTTATTTTGACTTACGAGTGTCGTTCAGAATTCATTCATGATAGCTATCCCTGAGCTAGTCCCGATTCGATTGGCTCCCGCTTCAATCATCAATTTCATTGCTTCCAAATCCCGGACCCCTCCGGAGGCTTTCACACCGATATGCTCACCTATCATTTCACGCATTTGTTTGACAGCTTCAATTGTTGCGCCACCGGGACCAAATCCTGTCGACGTTTTCACAAAATCTGCCCCCGCCTCTTTTGCCAATCTGCATGACGTCGTTATTTCCTCCATTGTTAAAAAACCCGTTTCAAAAATAACTTTTACAATGGCTTGCCCTTCGGCCGCCCGAACAACTTGTTTTATGTCATGATAGACGGCTAGCTCATCACCTGATTTCAATGCCCCGACATTCATTACCATATCAATTTCTGTTGCCCCATTTGCTATCGCATCTCTCGTTTCAGCAACCTTTACAAACGATGTTGTCGCTCCTAGGGGAAAACCGATAACTGTTGCGATTTCGACTTTAGATTTGTGTAATTGTTTGGCAGCAGTATTCACCCATGTTGGGTTCACACAAACTGCCTTAAATTGATATTGATCCGCTTCCTCACATAATTGAACAATTTGTTCCTTCGTACTTTCCGGTTTTAGTAAAGTATGATCAATCATTTGTGCTATTTCATTTTGCTCCATCTGCCAATTCTCCTTACATGCCTTATTCATCGTGCTTCTAAAAACCGTGTAAAACTTTCACCTCGTCTATCACGGAATCAAGGTTAATTGTTTTGAATGCAAAAAACCGTGTAAAGTTTTCCCTCCCCATTATACTTTACACGGCAACGATGATTCAAGATTACTTTCTATCATTGGCATAAATATTCATCGCATCACACATAAATTGAGCCAGCCCATCACCAAATTGATCAATATTTTTTGTAAATCTTTCATCTGTCACATACATTTCACCTAAGTTGGCAAATGCCTCATACGAATAATTTCCTATTTTATTTAAATATTGATACCATGTTTCGATTTTCGCTTGGGCCTCATTTGATGCTGGTGATACATGACGAATGCTTGCGAGATCACGATAGATTTGGTTGAATTTTTGCTCAAATGCACCTTTTTCTTCCGTAGACATATGATCTATTTTCCTTTGCGATTTATCGACTGCTTCATTCCCCCATCGTTCACGCGCCTCTTTTTCATATTCATTTTTGCTGAAGTTAAATCCACTGAACCTTTCTTCTTTCGTCATCGAAATTTCTCCCTTCTGGTGTTCTATCGTTTTGCTAACCGTCTTTATTAATGTATCAATATGGTCCCGTTTTTTCATTAACATTTTCCGATGTAGTTGTAATGCTTCGAATTGGTTGAAATCTGGAACACCAATCATTTGCTTGATTTCCTTTAATGAAAAGCCAACATTTTTGAAAAATAAAATTTGCTGCAATCGTTCTAAATCATGTTCCGAATAGTGTCGATATCCGGATACCGTCGATTTTTCTGGAATTAACAAGCCTATCTCATCGTAATAATGTAATGTTCGCACACTAATACCGGTTAATGTTGCCACTTCCCTTACTTGCACTAGCGAACACCTCCTACATTTACATCATAAAGGATAACGTAACGTTAGAGTCAAGACTTTTATCATTTTGCTTGTTGAAAAATGACATTAGAATTAGATGGGATGAGTAATAAGAAAATTAATATCCCTTACATTAAAAAACCTGCTACGACTAAGTAACAGGTTTATCTCATCATCCAGTCAAACTTCACTTAACGCTTTTTCGATACTTTCTACCGTAATTTTTTGATGTGAGGTATTCCACACAGCTTGTTTATTTTTAACAATAAATATTTGTGGTGATTCATGTTTGATGCCCAAATCATCTGCAATTTGATTCGACACAGGACGCGTCTCCCTAACCTTTACAAAAAATGCAACTACACCATCTTGATCATTTTTATCGAGAAATTTTCTAAATTGACTGAATGCCCTTGCACTAATTGGACAAGTGGTACTTTGCTTGAACAGTAATACGGGGCTTTTTTCAGATGCCTCCCATACTTCTTCTAAATCTTCCATTTGAAGCAATTCCTTTAAGGCCATGTATATTCCTCCTTCACCCTAGATTATCCTAATTTTAACCATTCATACCGAGAGAAACAAATGAACTGTTTTCATGAAAATTTAAACCTTTTTTCTAATCGTCGTGTAATAACCCCCATTGACAATAAGCAGGATAATGCACATTAAAGCAATCGAAAAAAATTGGGATTGATCAACAAACATTGAATACATCGTTGCGGCAATAATCCCAAGCACAATAGCAATGTTAAATAATCCAAATGTTTTGTATAAACCTTGCAAGATCACATGCCTTTCTCCTTCATCTGCCATTTGAAGTAATTTGTCGGGATATTCAGGATCCATTGCATTTGGAATTTCCCTTTCACTATATAAGGATTTTACCTGATTTAATGACACGACAATGAAAACATAGCTGGCAATAATTGATCCAATTCCTAAAAAGATTAATACGACACTATTTGCCTCGATGATCGAAATACTTGTAACGAACAACGAAATGAATGTACTAGCTTGAAAAAGTAACATAAAATCTGATGAAATTGTGTATTTTTTCGCTTCAATTTCATCTTCTTCATCACCGGTTACATCCAATTTAGAAAGGCGTTTGGTTTTTTGCAATAAAATTAGTCCGATTAACCACAAAAGAGCAATAAAAATAAGTAATCCAATCAATAACTCATTAACTATAGTTGAAAAGTGAATGAAAGGGGAAATGATAACAACGATGGCAATCCCAGCCCCTATCACCCCGCCAATAACCAACTGTTTTAAAACTTTCATGTCATACATCCTCCTCAAAAATAAAAATGTCCTCAATCCGTTCTTGAAAAATTCGAGCAATCCGTACAGCAATTAATAATGAAGGAATAAATTCCTCCCGTTCTATAAGACTAATTGTCTGACGGGAAACTTTTGCCTTTTTGGCTAATTGTGTTTGATTTAAGCCATCCCTAGCCCGAAGTTCCTTTATACGTGTCTTCATCGGATTCCTCCCCTTTAAACACTATTGTACGTTATAGTTGTCACTTTGACAAATAAACTAGTCACTTTTAAAAATAAATTAGTCAATAATTCAATTGGTAGGAAGACTAAACTGGCATAATAAACTTGGAATTGCTATGGAATTTTTATCAGGGGGGTAATGCCAAGGGTGATAAAATCCAATTGAAGAAGGTCCCAAGGAATTTTATGAATGATATTTTATGTTCGGGCCAGTAACGTTTATGTGTGGTGGATTCAGTTTATGTGCGTCCCTGCCATGTTTATGTGCGATAGATTCAGTTTATGTGCGCTCCTACCATGTTTATGTGCGATAGATTCAGTTTATGTGCGCCCCTGCCATGCTTATGTGCGGTTGATTCAGTTTATGTGCGGGCCTGCCATGTTTATGTGCGGTTGATTCAGTTTATGTGCGAGCCTGCCATGTTTATGTGCGATAGATTCAGTTTATGTGTGCCCCCGCCATGTTTATGTGCGGTTGATTCAGTTTATGTGCGCCCCTGCAATGTTTATGTGCGGTCAGGTAACGTTTATGTGCGATAGATTCAGTTTATGTGTGCCCCCGCCATGTTTATGTGCGGCGAAAGCACGTGCTCCTAAGAAGATTTTCTAGAACGTGAATTAGTCGGATAATAAAACATCCGACTCGTCAAAGAATAAATAAGTTTAAATAAAAGGACACCAATTATTGCACCAAATGTATTAAATACAAGGTCATCGACTGTACCAAATCGGATTATCGTAAATGTCGCTTGGATCAATTCAATACATAATGAAGCCATCAGCCCAACAATGCCAACGATTATCACGGAGTTAAATTTTTTATTTAATAATGGTAGTAAAAATCCAAGAGGAACGAATAGCATAATATTGCCGACAGAATAAAGTAATTGATAAGCCAAATAACCTTCGGCCATATGAAGCAAGTTATAAAATAAATTTGTGTCAAAAGAAAATTCACGGACAGTGAATGGGAATTGAAAATGAAATGGTCGCATTGTCAAATAGCCGACAGACATGGCGTAAATAAAAAACATTTGCCACGGCCAATCCTTATACATTGGTCGTTTTTTGCTTCTATATTTCCGGTAAGTTCGCCAGCCCCAACATAGGGTAATTATGATGAGTAAAAACCATCCGTTTAATTGAACATACATGTTTAACACCTTTTTCTAGAAAAAAATAAACCAAATGAATGTTTACATTTGGCTCCTACTAAAGTTAGTGATACTAAATGAACTTTCTCATTTATATGTAATTGTCGTGTAAATAATTATCATATTATTGGAAAAATTATTCACCTTTAATTTCAGCAACGACGTCTTCAACTTCTTGACGGGACATTTTTTCTTGTCCACTTTCCATTGCGTTTAATGTCCTTTTTGCAAGTGCTAATGGGATCTTACAAAATAATAAAATCGTTTTCGTTTGGATAGATTGTAAATATAAATCCCCAAGATGTAAATTTTCGCGTGCATAATTAAACACATCATCACGGGTCCAGCCTTCTGGGATAAAACGAACCCCTCTTTCCGCAAAATCTTCATGTTGATTACGTAAAATATTTACAGCCTGAAGTCCTCTTCCGAAACCTATTGCTTGTTCATGATCTGTTTCAGTTCCATCATACCACTTCCAAATACGTGACAGCATTACCCCAACAAGTCCTGCCACATAATACGTATAATTATCTAAATCATCCTTCGTTTTAATAACCCAATTTTTCTTTACCCAGTCAGCCATTCCACCAGCCATTTCAGCTGTGGCTGCTTTTACCTCCTGAACGACTCCTACGGGACAAATAGCTAGCCAATCTCCTAAACGAATCGTCACTTCAGGTAAAATATCTTCATAAGGGGTCATGATTGTTTGATAAGCTTCTAAGTCAAAGTTTTCCTCTAACAATAATTGTTCAGTTTTTCTCAGCAATTGTTCTTTTATATTCTCATCCATCGTTTCATGGTCTTCAATTTCGTCAATTGCCCGCATACATAAATAGGCCGAACCGACTGTTAGCCTTAACTCTTTCTTCAACAATGTGATTGGAATATAAAATGTTCTACTCGTTTCTTTGAGAACCTTCATTGCCTCTTTTTCCAACTTTGACACCCTTCATTCCCCCTAAACCCTACATTAAATATAGTATAACAAAAATAACTTTATATTTCTTTCATTTTAGTTACTCCACTTGTTAAAAACGATAATAATTGTAGTGTAAGCGCTTTAAACCTGATATAATAGCATTATCATTAAAACTATTTTTTAAAAATTTAGAAAGTTATCCGATATATTATTTATAGAATATGCGCCAGATTGACATACATATTCTTTTACATATAATTTTTTGTGTTATTTATCAATCATTTCTACTTAGCAAATTAAACAAAATCAAGATTCTCAACATAAGGGAGGTAGTTCTATTGTCAAGTAAAGAATCATTACAGCAAATGTATGTTAAAAGTAACAATTTGATTATGCTTTTTGCTTTTTCTATCGCTTTATTAGCGGCTTTTATCGTTGCTACATTGGAAAGTGGCAATAACATTTACTATGGCTCCGGACTTGTCGTTTTAATTTTAGGCTTTATTGTTATTCGCTTTTTATTGAAGGCTCATATCGTTTTTCCATATTTTTTAATTATTGTCGGTTATACGATTATGGCATGCAATATTGCTGCGGTAGGCATTAGCATTGAGGATACGACAATTTATTTCTTTCTGCTGCTTTTATCCATTGCCCAGCTACGGATTTCGATTTTCCTAATCGGTTTTCTACTTGGAATTGCTGGTATTACAATGACCCTATATTTTCCATCGGAAAATGTAGCAGAGATTTTGGCTGATAGTTATTTATCGATACTCCTTACTTACATTTTAACGGGGCTTGTCGGTGGTGTCATTATATATTTAAATAATTATCAAAAGAAACACATTAATGAATTGATGGACAAATCACAGGAAGAAGCAGAATTTAAGGAAAGAATTCACAAACGATTACAATCCGGTGTTGAAAGTTTAAATGCAAAATTTGCCCAAGTGAATGAGCGGGTACAACATAACCATATTTCACAAAATGAATTAGTTACGGTTATTAATGAATTAACCTCATCTACTACAGCCATTTCTGATGAGGTGACATCAATTTCTGAAAATGCTGTCAATGCCACCTCACAAATGAATCAAATGGTGACCGATTTAACTGGTTTAAAAAGTGATTTTGTTGAGTCAGAAAAGATGGCTGAGGACGGAAATAAACTTGCCAATGAACTTTCGCTGAAAATGAATGACGTATTAAGTCATATTCAGGAATTAAGTAATACGTTTCACTCCCTAACGAGCAACATTGAAAGTATGAGTAATTTTTTGTCACAGATTACGGATGTAAGTGAACAGACAAACTTATTGGCACTTAATGCTTCAATTGAAGCGGCCCGTGCGGGTGAGGCTGGACAAGGATTTTCCGTCGTTGCAAATGAAATTAGGAAACTCGCTGAAGTTACGAATGGTATTGTTGAAAAAATTGAACAGAATGTTCAGGAGGTAAATAAAACAAATCACCATGCAGTCGAACAAATGAATTTAAATATGGATATCGTCCGAAAACAGACGGATGAGACAGCAAAAGTTAACCAAATGTTTGATCAAATTACGAATTATTTAATGAAGATTAATGAGCAATTTACTGTCTATGAAGCATTGGCAAAGAACTCAGAAAAACGTGCCATCGATATCGGTAATTCAACGACTGATTTATCTGCAATGATAGAGCAATCAGCGGCTAGCTTTGAGGAAATATCGGCAACAGTGGAAAATTTAAGTGAAGAAAATGAATCGATTCGCGATGATATGAAGGAAACGGAAGCAATTGCACTCCAGTTAACAGAAGAACATTAAGAAGGAAATTATAAATACAGAAGACAGTTTGGGCAAAGGTTGATAAAATTGCCTACACTGTCTTTTTTTATCTGGGTAAATCCTCTCCTTACTATTTTCACAGTTATATTACTGATAAATCCGTGAATCTCGCAATTTGTGGGGAATACTTCGCCATTTCTTGTGCCCCATTTAGAACGGTTAAGGGGGCGATTTCTATTAACCTCTCTTAACCGTTTTTCATTACTATTTACGTAATAATCTAACTCTATTAGTCATGTATTTCCATTTTTCATTACCATTTTTGAAAACTTAATTACATTGGTAATGCATTTCTATTTTTCGTTACTAACTTTACAAAAACCATCTAGGTTGCAATATTTCACGTATCCATTCCCTACTCAACATAATAAATGTAATCCTCTACTTGGGATTCAACGGTAATATCCTTAGGAACAGAAATGTATAATAGTTGTTCCCCGGCATTGAAATTAAAAATATCATGTTGCCAATCATGCTTATTTTCATTGGAAAACTGACTATAAACGACATCGTTTGCAATACTATAAAATTTCACTTCAACCATTTCCTGCTCATAATCTAGCACAATGTTTCCATTATTGACTCCGATATCGTTTAACGGAATTTTATCAGATATATCAATGTTACCTACTAATGTGGGTGTTTCATATAAAGTGACATTCACACTCGGATCATCATCTTCCCGTTGTTCAACAACGATATTGGAATAAAACGAATTGTCCTCCATCGAACTCACATCCAACCCAACCGTCTTTGAATCTACCACCCATGTCCACTCATCTTTTATATATTGTTTAGGTAACTCTTCTTGTTTACTACCATCCAACACCATCAAAAAAATATCAGGTGATGTCCCAGAGGCGACTGCTTTCATTTCTATTTTAGGTAATATAAACATCATCAATAAAAAACTAATCAATACGATAATGGCTAAATAGCTATAAAGTAGTCTCTGTTTTGTCATAAAGGTGAATGGGTGTTTTCCACCCAATTTCTTCAAACCGACAACGACACCAATAATAACTGCACCGATTATTAAAACAACCATGATGGAACTTATCGCAAGAAATGTCATGGATTTCTAACCTCCATTCTTCGACCAATCAATGTTGCCAAAAATAATGCAACAGCTGAGGTTAATATTGTTTTAACAGCAAACAACAGAAAGTTTTTCTCAAATATAAAAAATGGCACGATTTGGCTAATCCATTTTATTTGCTCATAATTGGCTGCAACAATGAACAAGCCTAAAATCACGGCTGGAACAATATACACCAATACTTTATGCAACCGAATAACTTCCCCAAGAAAATAAGCGACAGACGCCAACAAGAGCATATACAAAATAGTTCCCATCATGCCAATTACCAATAAAGAGGCAGTTGGTTTTTCTATATATAATAGTATGTCCGTCCCTTTCCACAAGTACATCGATATTTTGAAAATAAAAGCTAATCCATAAGCGGAAACCCCACCGATAATACTCAATATAACAATTAATAGTATATTAGCTATTTGATTTGTTTTATGATCGGTCACAAATGTATACATCATGTCTTTTGCGTGTTGTAAAGTAAGGCGAAACCCCATAATTGTTGCCCAAGCAATTGATAAAAATATGATGATGTTTCCCGCATAACCATCACTATGTATATGAATATGATTCATTCCGGAACCGACACTGCTCTCAGCAAGACTAAATAAAACGGCAATTAATTGCATTATTATCATCGTTGTAAACATGCCATAATGAGCGCGAAATTTAAATCGAAATTGAGTTTTGATGGCTTGGAGCGTACTAGGGATTGTTAAATCATTGAGTTGTTTTTCATTCCCTAGGTTTGTCGCTTGTGCATTATGTTCGGAAAACATCATCGATTCCTCCCTTCGTTTTGTTCGTTAAGTAGACAGACACATCATTGGCTGATACATTAGCAACACCGAATCCGGTCTCCCCTAATTCCTTATCTGTAAACTCATTTTTCACGACAATTTTCAATTGATCAATGCCGACTTTTTCTTCGTATAACACTTCTTTATCTCTCGCCCATTTTTTTAGTCTTGCCTCATCACCGATTAATTCTACTGCATATTCCCGAATAGTATCCATCGATTCATGAAGGATTATTTTCCCACTGTCGATTAACATAATGTTCTCTAGTAAATCGTCAATTTCTTCTAAATGATGGCTTGATAAAATAATGGTGCGCGGATGGGCCAAATAGTCCTTTAATAATGCCCGGTAAAAATCTTTTCTCACAGCACTATCCATTCCTGTCGTCGGCTCATCAAAAATAGTTAACGGGGCGCGTGATGCCAATCCAACAATCATGTTGAAAGTACTTTTTTGCCCTTTTGAAAGTCGTTGATGTAATTGTCTTCCATTTAAATTAAAATAATGAAATAGCCGACTAGCAAACGTGGCATCCCAAAGTGGATAAAACTTTCCCGCCTCTTCAAGAATTTCTTGCAATGTTAATGTTTCGGGAAAAACCATTTGGTCGTCAATAAAAATTGAATTTGCCGAAACTTTTAAACTATGAAAAGGATTTTCGCCAAATACTTTTATTTCACCGCTCGTTTGTCTCCAAAATCCAGCAATCATTTTTAATAACGTTGTTTTACCTGCCCCATTTCGACCAATTATACCCGTAATTGTTTTAGGGGCAATCTCCATCGATACTTGATTGATAGCTGTTGTAAAAGTGTATTTTTTTTCTAATTGATGGCATTGAATAATTGTCGTCATTTTAACATCCCTCCTAATTGCTGGTGGACTTCCTTAATCATCATCATCAGTTGTTGTTCCGATAATTGTAAATGGGCTGCTTCCTTAATAAGTGTTTCAATTAATGTTTGCATCGTTTCATTTTTCCTTTTTTGTTTGATAATACGGCGTGCTTCGGGAGAGACAAATTTACCAAGACCACGTCGATCGTATAAAACTCCTACTTGACCGAGCAATGTTAATCCCTTTGCAGCTGTTGCTGGGTTAATGTGAAAGACATCTGCTAATTTGTACTGTGAGTACACTTTTTCATCTACGAGAAAATTTCCTTTTAAAATTTCATTTTCAATCCATGTCGCAATTTGCATGTAAATTGGCGTTATGCTCTGATGGTCTAGTTTCAAAAGCTCCCCCTCCTTTTGCCAAGTTGCATTAGTGCATTAGTGATGTAATGTAGTATATAATAAAAAGTGGCATATTGTCAATAACAAAGGTCAGTCATTGACAATTCCACTCATACAATCTATTGTCAATAGCATAATTCACTTTTTTTATAGGGGATGGATGATGATAGTGAAAATTTTTGTGGATGCGGATGCTTCACCAGTACAAAATGAAGTGATAGAAATATGTCGTGCCTATGATATACACGGTGTATTCATTAAAAGTTATTCCCATTTTTCTCATACTGATTTACCTTCATTTATTGACACCATTTATGTAGATTCAGCGAGCGATGCTGCTGATTATAAAATTGTTCAAACAGTAGCCAAAGGCGATATTGTTATCACCCAAGATTACGGATTAGCCGCTTTATGTTTGGGGAAAGGATGCCATGTGCTACATCATAAAGGCTTTCAATATACGAAAACGAATATTGATGAATTATTAGCAAAGCGACATGCTGGGGCTCAAGCACGAAAGGCAGGTTTTAAAACGAAAGGACCGAAACCTTTTACGAATGAGGATCGGGAAAAATTTTACGAAAGATTAACTGTATTAGTGGAAAAAATTTTGCATTAATTATCATATTTTCTGCTGTATCCCATGATTTAACAATGATTGTCAGACGGAACTAACAGCCAGTACAAGCCCGATTGGTTCAACTAACAATCAGTGGATAAAGGGCAAATACTTCCACTGATTGAAGTTTCACTTTATCGCTTTAATACGGTATATTAATACAATTTTTGCATTAAAAATGCTATAATATACAGATGTTAGATAATCTAACATTCATTTAAATCATGTGACCAATTAAATTATACATAATTTTTTACAATGGATGGAGTGACGATGTGAAAAAGGAAATTTCATTAGGTTTATTAGGTTTAGGCGTTGTTGGGTCTGGGGTTATAAAAATTGTCGAAGACCACCAGGAAGAATTAATTCACCAGCTTGGACGTCGGGTAAAAGTTGAAAAAGTGCTCGTAAGAGATATGGAAAAAGCCCGCCAAATCGAGGTGGACGAGCAATTATTAACGACGAATAGTGATGATGTGTTAGCCAACCCAGATATTGATGTCGTTATTGAAGTAATGGGTGGAATTGATGAGGCAAGAAAATATATTTTGAGTGCTTTACAAGCAAAAAAACATGTCGTTACAGCAAATAAAGATTTAATTGCTTTGTATGGCCCAGAATTAGAGGACACTGCTCGGGAAAATGGTTGTGACCTTTTTTATGAGGCAAGTGTTGGCGGGGGGATCCCATTATTAAGAGGATTGTCCGATGGACTTGTGTCCGATCGGATCCAGCAAGTGATGGGGATTGTGAACGGAACGACGAATTATATTTTAACGAAAATGGACAAAGACGGTCAGAGCTATGAGGATGCTTTACAAAAGGCTCAGGAGCTTGGCTTTGCCGAGGCTGACCCGACGGCAGATGTCGGTGGATTAGATGCCGCCCGTAAAATGGTCATTTTAGCCAGACTGTCATTTTTTACAGATGTTGATTTAGATGATGTTGAAGTAGAAGGAATTTCTGAATTATCTTTAACAGACATTGATTACGGGAAAAAATTAGACTTACGAATGAAACTTATCGGTTTTGCCAACCATCAGGATGGTGAAATTGAAGTAAGTGTACAACCGACATTTTTATCAAAAAATCACCCACTAGCCGCTGTTAGCAATGAATATAATGCAGTATATGTTAATGGAGAAAATGTTGGGGAAACGATGTTTTATGGCCCAGGAGCTGGAAGCCTTCCAACGGCAACGGCTGTTATGTCTGATGTTGTCGCCGTCATAAAAAACATGCTCCTTGGTGTCAATGGGAAAAGGTTTGTGAAAACACGATTTGAAAAAAAATTAGCCCCTGAAGAAAATAAATTTAGCCAGTTTTACTTACGATTACTTGTGAAGGACGAGCTTGGTGCTTTTGCCTCTATATCCGATTTGTTTAATCGTTATAGCATTAGTTTTGAACGAATTTTACAAACACCAAACAATGAAGGGCATGCTGAGATTATCGTTGTCACCCACAAAACATCCGTAGCAAATTTCAAAGCAACAATGAAAAAATTAGATGAACTATCTGTTGTAGAAAAAGTGAAAAGTTACTTCCGAGTAGAAGGAGATGCATAGAATGAGCTGGCAAGGATTAATTAACCATTATGCTTCTTTTTTACCTGTTACAGAGCAAACCCCAAAACTATCATTGTATGAAGGGAATACGCCGTTAATTTATTTTTCACATTTATCGGAAGAATTAGGTATTGAATTGTACGGAAAATATGAAGGATTAAACCCGACAGGGTCTTTTAAAGATCGTGGGATGGTCATGGCCGTCGCAAAAGCAAAGGAAGCTGGTAGTAAATCTGTCATTTGTGCTTCTACTGGAAATACGTCAGCATCCGCTGCTGCCTATGCTGCTCAAGCAGGAATGAAGGCCATTGTCGTTATCCCTGAAGGGAAAGTAGCACTTGGAAAATTGGCACAAGCAGTCATGTATGGAGCTGACATCGTCCAAATTGCGGGGAATTTTGATGATGCTTTGAAAATGGTGCAAAATATTAGTGAAACACATCCCGTTACATTGGTCAATTCAGTAAATCCGCATCGACTTGAAGGACAAAAAACGGCTGCTTTTGAGGTGATTGAACAGCTCGATGGAGATGCACCCGATATTTTAGCCATTCCAGTGGGAAATGCCGGGAATATCAGTGCTTACTGGAAAGGTTTTAAAGAATATCAGGAACGAAATGGAACCCGCCTACCTAGAATTTATGGATTTGAAGCCGAAGGTTCGGCGGCGATTACGAAAGGGGAAGCTATTGCATCTCCTGAAACGATAGCTACTGCCATTCGAATAGGAAATCCAGCTAGCTGGGATTTGGCAACAGCAGCCCGTGATGAATCTGGTGGTATCATCACTTCTGTTACTGATGAGGAAATAATCACTGCATTTAAGGAGCTTCCGAGAAAAGAAGGAGTCTTCGCAGAGCCTGGTTCTTGTGCATCGATTGCTGGTGTTTTTCAACAAGTAAAATCAGGAGTCATTAAACCTGGAACAAAAGTCGTTGCCGTGTTAACAGGTAATGGATTGAAGGATCCACAGACAGCCATCGACAAAATTGATATCGTCCCAGTCTCATTACCTAATGATGAAGCAGCCGTCACCGATTACATTAAAAAGGCAGTGGAATAATCCTATGTTGACAATAACTGTTCCTGCAAGTTCAGCTAACGTCGGGCCAGGATTTGATTCAGTTGGTATGGCCGTCGGCCGTTATTTAACATTACGTGTGACAAAATCTAACGCATGGGAATTTTCCCATGAATTATCCGACATTCCAGATGTTGAACATTATAAAAATCACTTTATATATAAAGTCGCTAAACAAGTCGCTGACTGGCATAAGGTTACGATGTTCCCATGCCATGTCAATGTACAGAGCGACATTCCTTTAGCACGTGGATTAGGAAGTAGTGCCTCAGCAATCATTGCTGGAATTGAACTAGCCAATCAAATTTGTCAATTGCAATTATCAGATGAGACAAAATTTTCTTATGCTGTTACCATCGAAGGCCACCCTGATAATGTGACACCTTGTTTATTCGGTGGATTTATCGTAACAGTGAAGACAAGAGATGAAACTTTTTATAAAAAGTTACCGTCAGTTGAACTCGACACTATCGTCTACATTCCACCATTTGAATTAAAAACTTCCGATGCTAGAGAGGTTTTGCCGAAGGTTTTTCCGATCGATGAGGCTACGTCAGCCAGTGCAATTAGTAATATGGTATTAGTCGCATTGGTAACAGGTGATTATGAACTTGCCGGTAAAATGATGGAAAAGGATATGTTCCATGAACCATACCGAGCAACCCTTATTCCACAATATGAAGCCATTCGAATGAAAGCAACTAAACTCGGGGCATACGGTACTGTTATTAGTGGCGCGGGACCAACGATGATTTCTTTTGTACCAAAAGGAAAAGGACAAACAATTGCTGAAAATATGGTGAATGTAATGCCCGAACTTGATGCTTATGAAGTAGTTTCACTTGCATTGGATGAGCAAGGATTGCAGGTTAACGGGAAATTGTAAGTTAGTATAGAAGGAATGACATAAATGATCCGAGCAAATCTGCTAAATACGATTGCTCGGCTTTTTAATTTGGATGAAACCTAATTCATCGCTCATAAACGTTGATTTACCGCTCATAAATCGGAATAAGCACTCATAAACGTTGTACCACCGCTCTTAAACTGAAATGAACGCACTTAAACTTGATTTACCGCACATAAATCGTGATTCAACGCACATAAACTGGGAGTTATCTTGGTAAATAAACCCTGATAGAACACCAAAAATTTTTGACCCAATACAGATGAAATTGTCGGAATCGACAATTTCCACTACTTAAAACAGCAGCAAAAGTAATTTTCGCAAAAACTAAGGTTCCTTCACTAACGTTTTCCCACATCATTTTATCCTAGCACTGTTTGATCTGTCACCAATTGTTTTCCCCTGATTTTTTGGAACTCTTCTAATAAGTCGGTTACCGTTAAGTTTTGTTTTTCTTTTCCTGAAACGTCAAAAATAATTTGACCAGCATCCATCATAATTAATCGGTCACCTAAATCAAGTGCCTGTTGCATATTGTGGGTCACCATCATCGTTGTTAAGTTAAACTTTTTTACAATATCTTCTGTAATGCCGATAATTAATTTAGCTCTAGCTGGGTCGAGAGCTGCTGTATGCTCATCCAACAACAATATATTCGGTTCAGTAAAGGTGGCCATTAGTAAGGATAAGGCTTGTCGTTCTCCTCCTGACAATAAACCTACCTTGGCATTTAGCCGGTGCTCTAATCCAAGATTTAATGTTTTTAAATAATCCTGAAAAATTTCCCGACGCTGCTTTGTGACTCCCGGACGAATCCGGCGTTTTTTATTTCGGGAATATGCGATAGCTAAATTTTCTTCAATGGTCATTGCGGGAGCAGTTCCCGCCATTGGGTCCTGAAAAACACGTCCAATATATTGTGATCGTTTAAATTCCGGTAAATGAACGACCTGGTCATCGTTAATAAAAATATCGCCGACATCAGGGGTTAAAGCCCCAGAAATAACATTCATTAACGTCGATTTCCCAGCACCATTGCCACCAATTATTGTAATAAATTCCCCTTCGTTCATTTCCAGATGAATATCTTTCAGGGCCTGTTTCTCGTCTAATGTGCCTTCATTAAATGTAATGGAGATATGTTTTAACTTAAGCATCTTCTTTGGCCTCCTTTACTTTAAGGGCAAGTCTTTTTTTAGCACGTCGTTGCTTTTCCCGACGGGTCTGTAACATTTTTGGTGCAACTAATGCAACAACAACGAGTAAAGCTGTTATAAGCTTCATGTCACCTGTCTCTAAAAAGTCAACCCGCAATGCTAGTGTTACAACAATTCGATAAACTACTGCCCCTAAAATAACTGCTAATGTTACCCTAGCAATCGTTTTGACACCGAAAAGCGCCTCACCAATAATAACGGAGGCAAGCCCGATAATGATCATGCCAATTCCCATTCCAACATCAGCAAAACCACCGTTTTGTGCAATCAAAGCACCAGACAAGGCAACAAGTGCATTCGATAGTCCAATTCCAATAATAATTAACGTGTCAGTATTCGCTGATAAACTACGGATCATTCGTTTATTATTTCCTGTCGCCCGTAAAGCTAAACCAACTTCCGTCTTCAAATAAAAATCAATCAAATATTTAATGACAATAATGACGACAATCATTACAATAACAATGCCCCATGAAGAAGGAAAACGTTCAATCCCAAAATGCGAAACAATGTTATTGAAAAAATTGTCTATCCCAGTTTTTTCCCAAAGAGCAACAAACTGTTTATTTAAAGTTGTTTCTTGATTTAGTGAAATTTGTGGTCTCCCCATGATTCTTAAATTAATCGAATATAAAGCAATCATCATAAGAATACCTGATAACAATGCATTAATTTTACCCTTTGTATGAAGTATTCCAGTAATGCATCCCGCGAGAAAACCAGCAACAACCCCTAGTACAGTAGCTAAAATTGGAGGTATACCTTGTGTAATCGATATGGCTGCTACTGCGGCACCTGTTACAAAACTACCATCTACTGTCAAGTCTGGGAAATCCAATACCCTAAAAGATAGATAAACTCCAAGTGCCATAATCGCATAGATTAATCCCGATTCTACTGCACCAAACATTGATAAAAACATATAATCCCCCATTTTAACGCGTATTTATAACATCTACGATTACTATTGGTGAAATTAATCTAGCAAGTGATCCGACGATATTCACTCTACTTAAAATCAATCTTAGAAAAAGTCCTCCATAATGTCAAAAATTCGCTGACATTCTTGGCCTCCTAAATTGTTCATCCCTGTTGTTTTTCTATCTAAAACAGGAATGTAAAAGAGGAGGCAGTAATAATAAACTGCCTCCCCAAGTTATTACTTAATCATCATGGCTCTGTTAATGTTTGTCGTTTCCGTGAGTCTGTTTAGCTTCAGCCAACAGGTCACTTTACTAAGTGGACCTTCAGCATAAGCTATCCAATGAGTCCAACATTCTACTGTCAGTGTTGAGCATTTACTTGCTGTCCCCATACATGACCGTTCCGAACCAACCTATAGGAACCCCGGATTTTTATCAAGCATTTTCCTTTTTCAATATGAAAGGTTAACATAGCCTTTAAATAGTTCTATTCAACTATTGATATAAAACGATTACTCGATAAATTCTGCAATATCATCCCACTCATCATTCCACTCAACGTTTTGTTTTTCTGCTGCTGTTTTGTTAATCATGAGTTGCATATCTGACGGGTATTCTGGCTTAATATCAGCTGGTGATTTACCATCTCTTAGAATCTCAACTGCCATTTCACCAGTACGGTAACCGATTGTAAAATAGTCGATACCATATGTGGCAAATCCACCACCTTCAAGTGAATCAGGCTCTCCAACAAATAAAGGAATTTGTTGTTCATCTGCTACCCCTACAACACTATCAAATGCGGATACAACTGTATTATCAGTAAAGATGAAAAATACATCCACATCACCAGCAAGTGTCATTGCTGCTTGTTGTACTTCAGCAGAAGTTGATACTGTTCTTTCTGATACTTCCAAGCTAGTCCCTTTGACAGCCTCATTAACTGCGTCTATTTGAATGACTGAGTTTGCTTCCCCAGCGTTATAAACGATACCGATATTAGAATCTGGAAAATATGTATCAATAAATTCCATTGTTTTTTCTATTGATCCAGGATGTAAATCTACGACTCCAGTAATATTACCACCAGCATTGTCCATTGATTCTACTAATCCCGTTTCCACTGCATCCGTAACAGACGTAAATAAAATCGGTATATCTGTTGTCGCATTTTGTGCCCCTAATGCACTCGGAGTCGCATTAGCAAAAATTAAATCAACATTATCTGCTACCAAATTGTCAGAAATTGTCTTGACATTATTTTGATCTGCTTGTGCATTTTGAAAATCATATTCTACGTTTAATCCAGCATCTTCAATCGCTTGTTTAAATCCATCGAAAGCTGCATCTAATGATGGGTGTTCTACAAACTGTGATGCCCCAATGACAAATGTTTCACCAGAATCCGCTTCCTCTGAATTTGCATCATCATTTGATTCCGCATTGTTCGATTCCGCATTATTATTCTCATTACCTTCGTTACTATTACCTTCATTATTTCCCCCACCACAAGCTGCTAACATGATGGCACTAACCATTGCAATGACTATTAATAACAGCCATTTTCTCATAAATATCCCCCTTATCTAATTGCTACTATATTTAGTAATTGTTATCCTATTATACGTACAACGGGAAATTGTTGCAAGAGTTTTAATCTTCAAAAGATAAAGTCTATTAAACAGTGTAATAGGATTACAAAATGTTTAATAGACTGATAATTGCTCCTCATTAAGTCGCTACATTCATATAATACCATAACTTCTTTAGAAAATCTTCACTTTTGGCCCAATTTGTTTTTGTTGAAATTTTACCTTAGATTCTTTTCAGAAGGTATCCACACTTGTCACTAATAAGCTTTCGCTTTTCACGAATTAGACAAAATTAATGTTAAATTTAATTTTTTTTAATTATTTTTACCCGTAATAGCACAATATTATGTATAATAGACTTGGTATATAGGGGGAATTTCAATCATGTCAAGATTATTATATATTGTCGTTATCGTTGCTTTTTTAGATACGTTTATTCAATTACCAATTATAACCCCA
The DNA here is from genome assembly GCA_002453315.1 of Caryophanales bacterium UBA6768. The sequence goes on from DKGO01000023.1 coordinate 24,133, forward strand.
TTCTCATTGCAATTGGGCGCATCTTATGTATTAGCTGGAGCCATTGTCGCTGTATACTCATTAACTAATATGCTTGGTAATGTGATTGGTGGACATTGGATAGATACATTTGGCAGGAAAAAAATGCTTTTAGTCGGAATGTTTGTCGTTGCGGTAATTTTATTATTTTATCCTATCGTCCAAACTGCATGGCAGTTATTTTTTGTACGATTTTTTCATGGATTGGCCGGAGGTGTATTAATTCCGGCGGCGTTTGCCTATATTGGTGATCAAAGTGCTAAAACAACGTCACGAGGAAAAACGATGGCTTTTACCGGGGCTAGTATAGGAATTTCCGCCATCATTGGACCGGCTATCGGTGGAGCAATGGCTGCAAGAGCCTCAATGGAAAGTGTCTTTATTTTAGTTGCAATTTTATTTATTATCTCATCGCTGATCGTCTTATTTTTTGTGAAAGAATCTTACTATACGACAGAAAAAGGGAAATTTAATTTCAAAGAATTTATCCCACTTCTAAAACATCCATTAATCATTTTGTCTTCATTAGCAGCATTTTCTTTAATGGTAAGTAATGGGACATTAGCCTTTGCTTTACCACTAAATGTTGAAGAAATGGGCAGAACAACTGCGACGACAGGAATGTTGTTAAGTACGTTTGGCATTGTCGCCTTAATCGTCTTTTTAACTCCTTTAAATTTGATCTATGATCGGTTCTCATCTGTCAAACTCGTCATTGGCGGACTATTATTAATTGGTATCGCCATGCTGACACTTAGCTTCTCAACGTTATTTATGGTTAATTTCATTGCCATGGTCATCTACGGTGTTGGCTTTTCATTTATCTTCCCTTCAATGAATAAAATTGTCGCCGAAGCATCAACTGAGGTCGACCGTGGGAAGGCTTACGGTGTTTTTTATGCGTTTTTTTCACTTGGAGTGGTTGTTGGCTCATCCCTTTCGGGAAGTATCGCTGGCACACTTGGTTTACCTTTTTTAGTCTGTGCGACTATCATGATTATTTCAGTGGGAATTATTTTACTCATTGATAAAAAAATAGCTCGAGCGTAATAATAAAAAAACTTGGATTGCCACATTTATATGGCTCTCCAGGTTTTTTTACTTCTCACCAATTATTTAAAATGTGGATCTAACAATATTCGTTCGATTTCTTCCTTATGTCCTGTTTCATCAGCAATCATGTCTTCTAATGTAATTACTAATTCTGTTAAACGTAATTCTTCTGCTTGTAATTTTCGCTTCTCGTAACGGTCAATCGTATCGATTTCCGCCTTTAATAAGGCTTCAAGTAATTCTTTTACTTCTGTCGGTTGTGGCACCTTAGCCGAAGTCGTCGTCGGTATCCCACCTAGCGATTTAATTTTTTCCGATAAATATAAAGCATGTCCCAGTTCATCGGTTACTTCTTCTTCAAAAAATGATTTAAGAGACGTTCGATATAATCCGGAAACAACTGATGCACTATACGTATACTGAATTGCTGCCCCGTATTCGTTTGCTAAATCCTCATTCAATCCATCAATTAATTGTTTCATTTTATCATCCATCTAACTCATCCTTTCTATTTTTAATCGTATGTTGTAGTATCTGCCATTCCCATTTCTACCAACAATGAAACCGCCAAAGCCAATTGGTCCCAATGAATTACTCCCATAGATATGGTGTTTCCTGATACACATAGTAGTTTAACCAATTTGAAAAAATTAAATGTGTATGTGAACGCCACATGTTTAATGGAGCCTTGTTCACATCATTATTTGGAAAATAGTTTTCCGGGATGGCAATGTCTAAGCCTTTTTTTACATCCCGACGATATTCATCTGCTAATGTTGTTGCATCATATTCCAAATGGCCTGTCACCATGATTTGTTTATTATCCTTAGATTTTATTAAAAATATCCCTGCATCGTCAGAAACCGAAAGTATTTTTAAATCAGGGTGATTTTTTATCTCATCATAATCCACTTTTGTATAACGTGAATGGGGCGCATAAAAAATATCATTAAATCCTTGAACTAATTTGACAGTAGGATCTGTCACAGTATGAGCGAAAATCCCTGAACATTTCTTCGGTAAATCATATTTGTTTACCCCGAAATGGTAATATAAGGCAGCCTGGGCTCCCCAACAAATATTAAACACAGAAGTGACGTTCGTTTTCGACCATGCCATAATTTCAACGAGCTCATCCCAATAAGTTACCTCTTCAAATGGCAAATGTTCAATCGGTGCCCCGGTAATAATTAATCCATCAAAACGTGAGTCCTTAACTTCAGAAAAAGTATGATAAAAAGCATCTAAATGGGATTTACTGACGTTTTTTGAATTGTGTGATGCCATATGTAAAAACGTCACATTCACTTGTAATGGCGTATTCCCTAATAACCTTAATAATTGAAGTTCCGTTCGTTCCTTTTCTGGCATCAAATTAACAATCGCTATCGTTAACGGACGAATATCTTGTGTTCTTGCTCTTTCATCATCCATGACAAAAATTTTCTCTTGTTTTAATCGTTCTCTTGCTGGTAACCCTTTCGGTATATTAATTGGCATGTTCCCACTCCTTACAAACTTCTCCTTAAAACCTACCTATATTATACCATCATTTATGACGAAAAAAATGATTCCAACCTCCGTGGTCCAGAATCATTATCAATAAACAATTTATTCCCAATAGAAACATCTCGTTTTATCACATCATCACATATTTTCGAGTCGCTCAATCCGTTCCTCCATTGGTGGATGAGTTGCGAAGGCACTCCCTCGGTTTTTCCTTTTACGATTTAGTGGTCGCGCAATATACATCGATGCTGTCGCATCCTTGGCTTTTTCCACATCACGTTTGTCTTGACTAATTTTTTTCAATGCTTTAATTAATCCTTGTGGATTTCTCGTCAATTCGACTGCTGTCGCATCTGCTAAAAATTCCCGATTCCGCGACACGGCAAAACGAATCATTTGTGCAACAATTGGCGCTAAAATAACAACGGCTAAGGCGATAACTAAAATGATCGGGTTTGATCGATTATTACTGCTTCGTGACCTCCCACCAAAAAATAACATTCTCATGGCAACATCCGTCATAATAATGATAAGACTCACTAAGGCAATACAAATCGTCATTAATCGGATGTCGTAATTACGGATATGACCTAATTCATGAGCAGCCACACCTGCTAATTCTTCCCGATTTAATTGGTCTAACAATCCTGTCGTAAAAGCTACCGCAGATTTCTCCGGTTTAATCCCTGTTGCAAATGCATTTGGTGCAGGATCATTAACAATGTATACTTTTGGCATTGGGAGCCGTGCAGGGATGACTAATTCTTCAATAATACCGAACAATTGTGGATGATCTGCTTTTTTAATTTCCCGTGCTCCTGACATACTTAACACTTGAGATCCGGCTGACATGTATGTAAATGGAATATAAAAAATTAACACAATGGCAGTGATTATTAAGCCTAAGTAAATACTTTCAGATAATATAAAGCCAAGTGCTCCTCCGAAAATCATGACGACGAGGCAAAACACAATGACTAACCAGATTGTTTTTCGTTTATTTTCTTGAATTTGTCTATATAACATATTTTATCACCAATTAAAATTTTACAGTCGGTGCTTCCCTTTCCGCTTCAGGGATGGTTAATTGTTCCTCTTTTTGAAAATTAAACATACCGGCAATGATATTTGTTGGAAACGACTCACGTTTTATATTATATTCAGCCACAGTCTTATTGTATAACTGACGCGAATACGATACTTTATTTTCCGTTTCAGTTAACTCATTTTGTAAATTTAGAAAATTTTGATTTGCCTTTAAATCCGGATATGATTCTGATAAAGCAAAAATCGACTTCAAAGCTGTTTGGATTTGATTATCTGCTTCAATTCTTTCTTGAGGTGTTCCTGATACGAGTTGATTTCGTGCTTGGATGACTTTTTCTAACGTATCTTTTTCATGTTCAGCATATCCTTTTACCGTGTTGACTAGATTTGGTATTAGGTCATGGCGTCTTTTTAATTGTACATCAATTTGACTCCAGGATTCTTTCACCCAGTTTCTAAATTTAACAAGGCCATTATATTGTGATACAACATAGGCTCCAATTAAAAGTACTAACACGATAACGATAATAATCGCAATCATTTCTACACCTTCCTCCATCATTTTAATAGTTAGATTATAACATAATTCTGTCTACAAGGAAGGCATTTATTATCCACATCCCAACGTGTATAATTTTGTCGAATGGGGTAAAATCTTGTCATATCAACTTCCTTTCTTCTGTGGATAACTTTGTGGATACTGTGGACAACGTGGATAAGTTAAGCTAATTGTTGCCACATAAACAGTTAAGTAACCCTTTTGATTGTGGATAAATTTCCTCCATATGTTAGACTATAATTGGTGATAAAAATGACCCCCTTTACAAAAAAGGCAACTGATATTTTACAAAAGATTCCCCATGGGAAAGTTACCACCTATGGGCAAATTGCCTATTTAGCTGGCAATAAACGCGCAGCAAGACAAATTGCTCGGATTCTCTATTCGATGAGTGACAAACATCAGCTTCCATGGCATCGTGTCGTTAATGCCAAAGGGGACATTGTTTCACCGAATAAGGAAAAACAAAGGGACAAATTAATCTCAGAGGGTGTTACTGTCAATCACAATGACCGTGTCAATTTAAGTATTTATCAATGGCAATATGATGGCCATGAAGCCGATTGGATGGAAGGATAGTCTTCGTATATTAAAATTCGATGTCTACCAGCCAATACATACCATTCTTTCACAAAAACGTCACCATTTTTAAACATACATGTAAAATTTTCGCTTATAATTTAATTATGGCACTTTTTTTATAAAAGAGGGATGAAAATGCATTCATTTTTAAATCGTTTAACCGATAAAATTGTTACGAAAAAAGGAGTATGGTTCACTGTCGCTATTTGGCTTGCCGCCATTGTTATGTTATCTTTGTTAGCTCCCGGTTCTAAACAATATTCCGTCAACAATGTTTCTGAACTATATCCTGATAAAAGTCCATCTGTTATTGCTCAGAAAAAGTTAGATGACTATTTTCAAGATGCTGATGGATTACCGGGTATTTTCGTATTTGAAGCGGAACAAGGAATCGTTCATTTAGAAGAATTAACTAATTTCACGGAGGCATTTCTTGAGGAAAATATTCCTTATGTGAAGTCGATGATTCCATTACACTTTCTACCTCCTGAAGCAACGAAGTCATTTTTTTCTGATGATGAAACAGCAGCCTTTTTACCAATTTTATTTGAGCCTGATATGACATCAAAAGAAATTAAAATTGCATTAGCAGACATCATGCCATTAATTGAAAAACATACAGATCTCACTGTCCATGTGACAGGGCCAGCTGGTATTGCTGTTGATGCGACTGATTTATTTTCCCGAGCTGATTTAGTCTTATTGTTTTCAACGATTGGTATTATTCTAATTTTATTGATTGTTACTTATCGCTCCCCACTGCTCGCACTCATCCCATTATTAGCGGCTGTGTTTGTTTACGGATTGGCTGACCGTGTCCTTGGTTTATTAGGATTAAGTGGCGTTGAGTTAGCGAAGCAATCACTTTCAATTATGATGATTTTACTATTTGCTGTCGTCATCGATTATTCATTATTTATCTTTTCTAGATTTCGTGAAGAATTAAAAGTAATTGATGATAAATACGAGGCAATGCGGCGTGCGATGCGAGAAATTGGCATCCCGATTTTTTATTCGAGTTCGACGATATTTTTAGCGATGGTTGTCTTATTTTTAGCCAGTTTTGGTGATTATAAAAATTTTGCCCCGATATTTACGACGACAATATTCGTGGTGATGATAGGGGCAATCACGCTTATTCCGGCATTGTTTACTATATTTGGTCGGCGCTCCTTTTGGCCTAAGGTACCACAAGTAGGTGACGAAGGAATTCGCTCATCATCATTATGGTCGCAAATCGGGAAATTAGTATCGAGTAGACCTGTTGTTGCTGTTATCTCAATTAGTGTTATTTTACTCGTCTTTAGTGCTAATATTTTTGGATTAACATTTGAATACAATACATTAAAATCTTTTCCTGATGATATGCCTTCACGTGAAGGATATCACGTATTAGAAGAAAAGTTTGAAAAAGGGACACTTGCACCAACAGATATTATTTTCGAATCAAAGGCCCCATTAGCAGAAGATGAGCAAAATGCTTTAAAGGAAAATTTAGAAAAACAACCTTTGGTAAGCAGTGTTAGAGTTGCTAACATTTCTGAAGATGAACAAGTGTTACATATGGAGTTGACATTTACTGACGACCCTTATGGTGTGCCCGTGATGAATGCATTAGAGGAGATGATGAAAAGTTCCAAAGAGGTAATGTCAGCAGCGAAGGTAAATGGTGAATTCCATTTCGCTGGTGAAACAGCCGCCTCAGTTGATAATCGTAACGTCAATTACCGTGACCTTACCGTTATCGTCCTTATTGAAACGTTTCTCATTTTTGCCATGCTCATGTTGTTAACTCGTTCAATTACGATTTCCGGTGTGATGATTGGAACGATTGTCTTGTCGTTTTTAGCTGCATTAGGATTAGGTGTCTTTTTAACAGAATATATCTTCGGTGTTTCAGCCATTAGTAATCGAATCCCAATTTATGCCTTTGTATTTCTTGTTACACTAGGAATCGACTACAACATTTTTCTTGTCTCCCGATTTTTGGAAGAGAAAAAACATTTTCCTGTTAAAAAAGCCGTCGAATTAGCCGTTGCTAATACTGGCGGGGTCATTTCATCAGCGGGAATAATTTTAGCCGCGACATTTGCTGTTTTAATGACACAACCTATCCAAGATTTATCGTTATTCGGCTTTATCGTCGCACTAGGTATTTTAATGGATACATTTTTAATTAGAGGTGTATTACTCCCTGGTCTCTTAATTTTATTAGAAAAAAATGAACATTTACGGATTGTTCGACGACGCAAGCCATCATCGAAATCATGATGACCTATTTGAAAAATGGCATTTATCATGACAAATGCCAAGTATTCTCTAAGGTACTTGGCATTTTTATTAACTATTTGTTTATTTTGAAAAGCCTGTTTTTGTAATACACTTAATCATTCGTTTGCATATTCGGAATTCGGAAAACTTGGGCATTAGCTTTAACTTCATCAGGCACTGTCACGACATCGACATTGTTAAAATTACTATAAGTGTAGTTGATTGTTTCGATTGAACGGACTTCCCCCGCACCCATATCCACCGTTTGTTCGTAATCCATTCCCATTTCCACAATATAAAATGTGTCTTTATCTATTTTAAATCGATAAGAACCTGAGACATCTTTTATTATACTTGTCATCGTGTCATATAATTCACCATTGCTGTAATATTTCAGGCCCGCAAAGGCTACTTCCTTAAATTCCCCACCAGAGCCAGTATATGATAATGTATAGTGATGACTATCTTCCTCCATGTCAAAGACCTCGTAAACATCTTCATAATACTTTAATTGTTTATCCGTTACCATCGCAATCATATCACTGAATAAACCGCCTTCCCCTAGTGGAATCAACATCCATTGGGGTAATTCAGATCCTTTCATATAAAAATTCCCATCTGACATATACATCTCATAGTTTGAATTCCCTTCCAATGATGAAACGGTGTTAACATTAATGTGTTGTTGCACAGGATTTAACGACAGTTCACCTATCACTTCACTCTTTTCATCTTCAGTAACACCCATCATATCGGTAGTCGAATCAATCGTGCCAGAGATTGCCATCCCTGTCATTTCACTCATCACTTCTGCTACTTTTGCCAAAATTTCTTGTGCATCTAATTCCGAAGGTTCCTCCTCATCATTCCCATTTGATGGCTCATTCTCGGATGAATGACTCTCATTATTTTCTGTTGTTGTGGACGTAGCATTTTCGACTGAATTGTCGTTATCGGCTTGATTACTTAAAAAATCTAAATCAAAACTACATGCTGACAACATAAAAACGAGCAATAATAATACTGGTAAATAAAGCCTTCTAGCATTAAGCAACTTTTCTCCTCCTCTGCCTATGTTTTATTATTAGGGTTATTAATCTATTTTCCACCTAATAAACACATTACTCCCTTAATGTTAACTAAAGGTTAATTTTTAAAAATTAACTTCAATTTTTATCTTACACAATCTTCCGAAGGCCGTGGAGATCGCTCACGGCTACTAAATCCA
>DKGO01000008.1 GCA_002453315.1 Caryophanales bacterium UBA6768
ATATAACAAGTCAACAATTAAGTTAATAATCACAAAAAACGTAGCGATTATTAATATACCCGACTGTATAACTGGATAGTCCCTTTGTAAAATTGCTTCATAAATATAACGTCCGATACCTGGCCAACTAAAAATAGTTTCTGTTAAAACGGCTCCTCCCAATAATAAGCCCGAGACTAAACCAATGATTGTCAATACTGGGCCAAATGCATTTTTCAAAGCATGTTTATAAAGAACCCAAAATTCATTTAACCCTTTAGCACGAGCAGTTCGAATATAGTCAGCTCTCATAACATCCAACATGCTGGAACGAGTCATTCTAGCAATCATCGCCATAGGAATTGTAGCTAAAGCAATGCTTGGTAACACCAAATGCTTCAAAACATCCCAAAAGCCTCGTAAATTTCCTTGTATAAGGGTATCTATCAACAAAAAGCCAGTAATAGCCTCGACAGGTTCACGGGCAGAAAACCTACCAATTGATGGTAATAAACGTAATTTCTCAGAAAATATCCATTGCTCCATTAAACCCAACCAAAATACTGGAATAGATATACCTATTAAGGCAACAAACATAACAACATAATCTACAGTAGTTGAGTTTTTCCAACCAGCTACAATTCCTGCATTAACCCCAACAACAATAGCAATTACCATACTGACAACGATCAACTCTATCGTTGCGGCAAAATAAGGAAAAATTTCCTGATTGATTGGATTCCCACTGCGAAATGAAGTTCCGAGGTTTCCCGTCAAAATATCTTTTACGTATGAAATATATTGTTTAGGAAGTGATTCATTGAGACCCATTTCATCTCTCAATTTTTCAATTGATTCTTGTGTTGCATCGGGTCCAAGTATTGTTTGTGCTGGATCGCCAGGTATTGCATATATAATACAAAACACGACAATCGAAATACCGATTAAAACTGGAATCAATTGTAATAAACGCTGAAAAGTAAATGACAGCATTCTCAAAACACCTCAATCAACTAAATGTAGTAGAAAAGAGAAATTAAATATTTATGTGCTATAAAGATGACATGCCACATGTCGTCCTTCCCCCACCTTTTCCATTTGAGGTTCTATTTCTTTACATATAGGCATGCGCGCAAAACACCTAGGGTAGAAAGAACAACCTGTTGGGGGATTGGCAGGACTCGGAACGTCACCTTCTAACACAATGCGCTCACGCTTTTGACTCGAGTTTATCGTCGGAATAGCTGAAAATAATGCTTGAGTATATGGGTGTAATGGTTCGTCATATAAACTATTTTTATCGGCTGATTCAATAATTTTGCCCAAATACATTACACCGATTCGGTCACTGATATGCTTAATTACATTAAGATCATGAGAGATAAATAGATACGTTAATTTAAATTCTCTTTGTAATCGTCGTAACAAATTGAGTACTTGAGATTGTATCGATACATCTAATGCAGAAACAGGTTCATCCGCTATTACTAGTTTAGGATTCAAAATCAAAGCACGAGCTATACCAATGCGTTGCCGTTGTCCTCCGGAAAATTCATGCGGATAACGATTAGCATGATAAGGATGTAAACCAACAATATCTAGAAACTCATGAACCTTTTGCTCTCTTTCTTTCGCAGGTAAATTACTTTGAATTTTTAATGGCTCTTCAATTAACTGACCTACTGTTTTTCTTGGATTAAGAGAAGCATACGGATCTTGGAAAATGAGTTGCATATCTCGATATATTTTTTTCATCTGTTTCTTTGGTGCTTTTAATATATCCTGACCTTGAAAGAACACCTCTCCACTAGTACTCTCGATTAGTCTAAGAACACTTTTTCCCGTTGTTGATTTCCCGCATCCAGATTCTCCAACGATACCAAAAGTTTCACCTTCAAAAATGCTGAAATTGACTCCATCTACAGCTTTAATTTTTTGAGTACCTTGTCCAAGTAGACTTTTTTTCACAAAATGGGTCTTTAAATCCCTTACTTCAAGCAAAGGCTGTGTCACGGTTATCCCCCTCTACTAAAAAGCAGCGTGCCTTACGTTGATTATCAAGTTTAGACAATTCCGGTTCTTTTTCTAAACATTTTTCCATAACATAAGGACATCTCGGTGCATATTTACAACCTTTTGGCATCTCTGATGGTATAGGAACATTGCCGGGTATAGTTTCCAGCCACTCAACTTCCTTATCTAAAGACGGTAATGTATTTATTAATGCCTTTGTATAAGGATGTTTCGGTGATTCAAATAGTGAAGTCACATCAGCTTCCTCAACTATCCTACCGGCGTACATTACCATCACTTTATCGCAAACTTCAGAAACAACTCCTAAGTCGTGAGTAATCATGATGATTGAAGTATTATTTTCTTTCTTGAGTTTTTTAATCAATTCTAAAATTTGAGCCTGGATTGTGACATCTAAAGCAGTAGTTGGTTCATCTGCAATTAAAAGGTTTGGTTCACATGCGATAGCCATGGCTATCATTATTCTTTGCCGCATACCCCCTGATAGTTGATGGGGATATGCAGAAAAGTTTTCTTCGGCATGCGGAATGCCAACATCTTTTAGTAATTTTATACAGTATTCCTTCGCGTCTTTACGATTTTTCTTCATGTGAAGGCGAATCGTTTCTGAAATTTGGTCACCTATCGTATAGGCTGGATTTAAACCGGTCATTGGATCTTGAGAAATCATTGAAATTTTATTTCCTCTTATTGTTCGCATATGCGCGTTGCTCAGCTTAACCAAATCCTGGTCTTGATAGTTTATTGAGCCTGACACAATTTTTCCGGGAGATGGGATTAAGCGCATAATGGACAACGCAGTGACACTCTTGCCGCTACCAGATTCCCCAACCAATGCAACCGTCTCACCTTCATTTATTACAAAATCTACTCCATCAACTGAGGGAACAATTCCTTCAGTCGTGTAAAAATGAGTTTTCAAATTATCAACGGCAAGAAGTCGTGACATTTTTACAACCTCCTTTACCTCTCACAATTTTATTCCTTATTAACTATTAATTTATTAAGCAATTAATCCTCAATGTATACTTCTTCTATACTTTCATATCCTTGCGCTGTAAGGTTAAGCCCTTTTACATACTTTGCATGGGCCATTGCTGCTTCCACATAAACCATTGGTACTGTTGGCGCATCTTCATGAATTATTTTCTGTATTTCTTTATAATATTTTTCGCGTTCTTCCTGTTCTAATGTAACCTCAGCTTTTTTAAACAGTTCATCGACTTTGTCGTTTTTAAACGCGGAGTTGTTAGCTGCAACTGGAGCTTCCGCATTAGCTGAATGGAATAACGTTTCTAGAATATTTGATGGGTCACCGTTTTGAGTGATCCAACCCATTACCGCCATGTCATGTTTCAGATTATTAACTTGTTCAACGTGTGTAGCCCACTCGGACGAATTTACTTTTGCCGTAATTCCTATTTCTTCAAGATTTTCTTGTACTACTTCAGCTATCTTTTGAGGTTGAAGCATCCAAAGCCTTGGATCAGACATCGTTGAATATTCTAGTTCGAAGCCATCTGAATAACCGGCTTCCGCTAATAACTCTTTAGCCTTTTCAGGGTTGTACTCGTAACCTTTAATCTCACTATTAAAAGCCCATGAAGTTGAAGGCAACATTGTCGATGCAACTTCTGCCTGTCCACCAAAAAATGCATCTGCTATCCCTTGTCGATCGATTGCGTGGTTGATTGCTTGACGGACCTTAGGATTGTCAAGGGGTTCCATTTCTCTGTTAAGTGAAATATATCCAATGTTCCCAGCAGGTCGTGTATTAAATTTAAGTCGATCGTCTGATTTTACTGATTCAATATCCGAAGTATTCAAGCTTTCCATTATGTCGATTTCTCCATTTTTTAAAGCTGTCAATCGCGCTGAATTATCTGGAATTACTTTATATATTACTTTGTCAAGCTTAGGGAGACCCTCGTTCCAATACTCTTCATTTTTTTCAAGTGTAATCTCTGAATCTTTCTTCCAAGAGTCAAATGTAAATGGTCCTGTACCTACTGGATTGGAAGCTATTTCCTCACCATGTTCTTCAAGCGCTGTTGGACTGATAATTCCAAAGCTAGGTGTCGCTAAATTAGGTAGGAATGTTGCAGAAGATTCGTGTAATTGAAATACTACTGTATGTTTATCTTCGGCCTTAACTTCTTTTATCTTTGTCCCTAGCAATCGCTTATAATAACTAAATGCCCCTTTGTGCTGAGGATGATTTTCATCAGACATTCGTTCAAAGTTGTAAACAACGGCTTCAGCATCAAGTTCAGTACCATCGTGAAACTTTACACCTTCACGTAATTCAAATGTCCAAACTGTTCCATCTTCAGAAACATTCCAATCTTCCGCCAACTTAGGCACTATTTTATTATCTTCGCTTGAAGCGCCAACTAACGATTCATAGAAGTTAAATGTGAGTCTAAAAGACTCTGCATCTACCGCATTATGAGGATCTAAAGATACTGAGTCAGTAGTTCTACCGTAAATCAAAATGTCTTCTGATGAATTTGAACCATTTTCATTAGTGCATGCCACTAAAATCAGTGAACTTAAAATTGTAAATAGAAACAAACGTTTTACCCTTTTCACTTTTATCACTCCCGATGAAATTGAAATCTACCACCCTATTATTTCCTTAAACCCTAAAAGCGCTTACATAACCAGTGCAATCGCTTTCAAATAATTAACTAAATACACAAGTCCCCCTTTAAATAATATTTAGATAACTTTTATTAGTTAATGTTAACTAACATAATTTGCGATGTCAATAAAAATTTTAAAGTTTTAAAGGGTAATAATCTTGAAATCGTGCTAAAAGTATGATTAAACAGTTAATTATGGGTCTATTTTCCAGTTGTCCTTAATAGCTTACTAGCTTCAAAGCTTTTTTGTAATAACAATATCTGGCAAGGTTAAGTTGTTTTTTACGTTCTTTATCGCTCAACTTACATGAAAATTGAGTCAGGTGTGACATTCATAGAGTTTCAAGAAGAAAGGCATGAAAAATAAAAAAACTCTTATTTGTTTTTCAGAACAAATAAGAGCAAGTAAAATGTAAAATGACTAACCATTTCATATAAAGTAAAGGATCAAAAAAACATCTAATGTTTATCTTCTAAATGTTGCACAACTACTTCAACGTACTCGAAATTTTAATGAAGCTCATATACGTGGAAACATACGTCTGTTTTTGATGTATATATTAAATACATAGATATTCAAGATTAATCAAGAAGCTTTCTCTTTTCGTTTAATAACCTCTGAAATTCTGCATCTAATTCTTCTGAAGGTTCTATACTTAATCTGGATAACACATCCGAGATTTTAGTTTCAATTAATAAGAGTTCGTCTTCATTTATCTTCTTTTTTGAATGTTTCTCTCGCTCCCCATACGCTGCATATGTGCCATCAAAAACAGTTACTTCTTGATTTTTTATTTCTATTATTTTTGTCGCTATATTTTTAATGAACGTACGATCATGGGTTACAAAAATGACAGTACCGTTATAATTTTTTATTAGTGCTTCGAATGCTTCTATTGATTCGATATCTAAAAAATTTGTCGGCTCGTCTAACACTAACACATTCACTTCACTCAAAAACAATTTAGCTAAAGCAACTTTTACTTTCTCTCCACCACTTAATATGGCCACTTTTTTATAAACATCATCATCCCAAAAATGCATCCTAGCTAATACAGTTCGAGTCATCGTTTCATTTTGCTTAGATGATAATTGGATGTTTTCTAGTATTGATTTTTGTTCTTTCAAAATAGATATATGTTGTGAAAAATAACCGATTTTAACAGCGGGTGATATCGTAATTCCCGGTCTTTCATCAATAATTTTCTTTAATAACGTCGTTTTTCCCGTTCCATTCGAACCGATAACAGCTATCTTTTCCCCGCTGCGAACATAAAAGTTAAATGGATTCCAGAGGAGGTTGTCCCCCATTTTTCCAAACACTTTTTCCCCACGAATGATTATTTTGTTATTGATTGTTTGTTCATTGAACACATTCATTTGAATTGGTGGAAGTTCCCTAGGCTTTTTTACTTCTTCTAATTGTTCTAATCTCGTTTCAAAAGCAGAGGCCGTTTTTCTTAGTTTCTTTTGTTTATTCGCATAATATGGTTTTGCCCCTTTTTGTCTTGCATCTGATGCACTTAGATTTTTTGGTCTCTTTGTTGCACGTTGTGCTTTTTCTTCTTTTTTACGGATCGCTTCCGCTATTTTCTGCTTTTCTTTCTCATATTTTTCAAATGCCACTTGATGTTGTTTTCTTTCTAATGTCTTTTGATTGGCATATTCACTATAGTTACCTTTATATACCGTTATCGCAGCATCCTCAATTTCCCATATTTCGGTACATAATTGATCAAGAAATGTTCGATCATGCGAAACGATTAAAAGTGCTCCAGGAAAGTCGTGTAAATTATTTTCTAACCAAACAATACGTTCATAATCTAAATGAGTTGTTGGTTCATCTAATAGTAATAATCCTGGTGATTCATTAAAAGCATTTTGTAGATAGACTTGAGTTATTTCTCCTCCACTCTTGCGTATATTTGTATTTTTAAACTGTGGTGCTAAATTGATAGAAGTAAATAGATTAATTTTTCCTTCATCAGGAGAAATTTTTCCCTTAATAATATTCAATAATGTTGTTTTTCCGCTTCCGTTTCGACCAACTAACCCAATACGCTGTTTATCATGTATTTGTAGCAACTCAATATCAAGCAACAGGCGCTCTTGAACATAATGTTTGATCGATGTTCCTTCAAATAATAGCATATGTCCATCTCCTTTTGAGGGGAAATGAAAAACCCCCTATATTCATACAGAATAGGAGGTTTGTACCGCATAGGTGTATACCTTGAACAGATCTATGTCTTTCAAGGTCAACTACATATAACAATCCAATCCTATTCTGAAAAGCAATCATTCAAGTCATGTCAAAAAAAGCAGTATATTCCTGCTCCTTTACAACTTGTGATGTTTTCTGAAAAATAGGATTAGTTGCTCATGTAATTGGGTCACCCTTTCATATTTATCTTATTTATACATTATCAAACTGGATTGGATAATATCAAGTTCAGTTGCTAAAATTATAATTAAAAATAAGTTCGTTTTCTATGGGAATTTTGGTGAATAGATATTTTACCCGTTTTTTTAGTGGAGGAAATAATTTTGTTAAATCACTGTAACGTTGTTCATATTCAATCCATATAAATTAAACTTAATCTAAGGATTCTAACAAACCTAACTCCTTCGCAAAAGTATCGAGATCATCAATTATGAACAAATCACTCCTCCAATTACCTGGCCATACAGCATATAATGTTATAGTTTGATCTTTTGCTCTTTGATAAACCTCCAGAACACTCGCGCGATCCGATTTGTCCCCTTACTATTTTACTATGATAGTATGTAAACGAATCCACTTCTGCAAAACAATTACCATAATACAGAACAGGAGGGATATTATGATTAAGAAAAACAGGAAACTATTATTTTTTATTTTGTTAGCATGTATTATCGTTGTGGTCGGAGATGATGAAACGAGAGCCTCTCTGAAGCAGAAGATAAAGAAGTTAAAAGATAGAAAGTGAGAGAGGTTTATTTTAAAAAGGAGCAAAATTACGGTTTTATTGGAATATATTCAAGCATCATAAGACCTCGCCGGCTTTCTTTTCAAATCAGTCGTGGATCGACATGTTTCCGTTTATTATATAGATTCACGAAACGGGGGCTGAGTAAGAATAAGCCACCAATTTCTTCCTGGTGGCTTAACAGAGTCAATTAATTATTTTCTTTTCCATTAAAACAGGAGCTGGAAATCCTAAAAAAGGCTGTGACCATATTCATCAAAAAGTAAATAGTGATGAGTTAACTGATTTTATTTTCATGATATTCTAGAATTTCTTCTAACACTTTGTTTTGATAATTCTCATTGATACTTTTTATGTACTTCCCTTCCCATGCTTCCTTCAAATAGGTTTCTAAGTGAAATTCCCCTTTATTAGGATCAATGGCTACCATTTGCTCCCAATCCCGTTTTCCATTTTCTAGATAACCTTCCTCTATCTCATCAATGCCAGCGAAATATTCAGTTATAATTTCGTGAAAATCCTGATCTGGAAACTTAGCAAAATTGCTTGTGTTATAGAAAATCTCTTTAATCGCCGGTCTAATTGTCGTTCCATTCTCTATTGTAAGAAGTTCCATTCTAATATTATTTCGCTCCCATTGAAATAAATGATGATTCCATTGGTCAATCAAAGAGACTGTCAATCTATCTATTTTGTTATCTTCCAACTGTTCTATAAAAGATAATAAAACTTCAGCTTCTTCTTCAATATTTACGCTGAGGTGAATACTTTTCTCAAAATAATCGATTTGTTCGCGCACCGCTCGATTTTCTGCTTCTGTTAATTCATCACACAAGCTTTCTGCTAATTCTTTAAAACCCTCATACATCCTTTTTAAACCTAACGTTACAGTCTCATCTTTACTTGAGATGAATTCTTCTTTCTTTGCGTTTAGCTTATTTAACAAATAATAAATACTAAGCCCTTTTCTATACAATTGCCTATCCTCTATAATGTCGCCTGTTGGATCGCATAAAAAAATATTTTTAGTTGCACTTTTAAATATTCTTCCGGCCACCCGTATGAGCCGATAATCTTTACCATCTATTTCTATTAGTGGACTCATATCCGTGTATTCCAACCATTTCTTGTGAGGTCGAATCGCTTGTTCATATAGGCTTGTTGTAGGCTCAAAGCTTAAGAAATGTTGTGTCATGTATAATTCCCTCTCTTTTCTGTTGTAAGGAAAGCGGCATATAGGTACATTGTATACGTCTCCTAGAACTTAGTGAATAGACCTTTAATTTCGATTTGACACAACTCTAATCGAATAGGAAGGAGCAATTAACTCCCGTACTCTCAACCAACAGTACGTACCGTTCGGTCTATGGCAGTTTCATTTAAATCCAACGTTTTGTTTATATTGTTTTAACATATTTATCAAACTTCCGAGGGTAAACACATATTCCTCCACCCTATCTCCCTACTTCATTTACTTTGTGCATCCTTTGGTAGTATGAACTTTGGTTTGTTTCGCAACCTCATCCAAATGCACCTAGCCTTGTATGTGGTTCGTGTTCCTTTGGGCGGAGATTTTCCGCCGACTTCCTCCGAATTCCACTATACAGTGGACACCCTTGTCTTAAGCTAACCACTACTACTGCTTTCGCAGTTCAGGAGTTTAACCATATAGAAAATGTACATGACTCGCACACAAAAAAAGACGTTCAGTCTATTTGAACGTCTAAAAGGATCACATCAATTTAAGATGGACGATTTCACATGTTACCTCACACGAGAGCAATTCCTACTGAAACATATCTGCCATTTTTACCACTTTTCTCAAAGTGAAAATGCTTGTAAAGCGCATTGAAACTAAGGATTTCTACATCCCCATACTTCGTCTTCTCATTCATATTCTTCATTAGCCACTTCATGCTCATCTTCTAACTTACTCATAAAAAAAACAGACCCGTCTTTTGTTGAAAACGGGTCTGTAGTAAATAAAAGTTAAGCTTTCATGTAACTAGAACCAAGTTCTTGTAATCTTGCTATTCTTTCATCTGTATCTGGATGAGAGGATGCTAAGTT
>DKGO01000200.1 GCA_002453315.1 Caryophanales bacterium UBA6768
CCGATAGCTTAACAAATAATGTCATCACTGAAAAACCAATCGAAGAAATTAACATTAACATAATACCTTTAACTATATTATTCACGAATAGCCACTTCCTTACTGAAATAAACAATCAGTTATTAAGTATCTATTAATTGCAAACTGAATTCAAGTTTATCGTTTGTTTAATCAAAAAATCTTAATATCAAATTTAAATAAACATGTTCGATTCTTGTTGTTACTAGGTTTTTTTATCAATAAAATAACACTTTTTTTTCATAATGATACCTTATAAACAAATAATCAAATAAAAATAAGACTACGCACAATATGACGTAGCCCAAATATTAGGGGGATAGCTTATAATTAATGTTCCCTAAGTTGCCTTAACCATTGTAGATGGTTTCGTAACCTCGAAGTACTAATTTCAATAATTGGCTGACTGATACTTACGACGAATCTACTGGAAAGTAAGTACACAATAAAGCCAGAAAATAAAACGATTCTCATAAAATCGAACAAACTAGTCATTTCAAAATAATTCGTTTGTCGGAAATATTGAATAATAAATCCGTGTAACAAATAAATGTATATTGTTCTTTCGCCTAATTTTGTAATCATTAACCGTCGTTTAGGTATCCATGAAAGTACAAAAGTAACCATTAACATCGATGTACCATATATTGATAATCGTGCTAACCAACCTAATCCTTCTAAACCTAGTGAACTATATGATTTTGATGCAAGTAGCCAGCCAAAGTTAATCTCAGGCAAGTAATAAATTGATAGAGCGATGAGAACCATCATTATCGCCGACATTATTTTGAAACCTTTGCGTTTAATATAATTCAAATGTTCCAGTTTCAAAAAATATCCTATTAAAAAGAATGGAAAAAATACAAAAGTACGCGATAAGCTAAAAGTATGCTCAACATTATCTAAAAACCCTATCAGTATTCCTATCAAAATCGCTAGTGAAATACTAATATATGCCGGCATTCGTTTATACACAATAAGTAACAGATGCCAACAAAATAAACTCACTAAAAACCATAATGACCAATGTGGATAAAAAATGTGATCAGTTAACCAATTATCCTTTCCTATGAAATAAAAATAAGCTGAATAGATTGTTTGGAAAATAAGATATGGAACCAACAATTGTTTTGCTAATTTAACAATGAATTGGTGATTCCCTGATCCCTTAGCGAAAAAACCAGCCAATAAAATAAAGGCAGGCATATGAAAGGTATAAATCCATGTATATAGTGTACTAATACTATTTGAGTCACCGGTAAATGGCTGAATCGCATGGCCAAAAACAACGAGAAAAATTAACAAAAATTTTGCATTGTCAAAATATGCATTTCTTTCCATTGAGTAACAACCTCTTCACTAAAATTGATGTTACCTACCATTATAAGAGGTTAAAATAATGAATCCGATTACATTACAATGATTTAATCACAATGTTAAATAACCGTAAAATGATGTAATGGGAATAGTTGTATAAATTATGCGTCTTATTAAACACCATTCTTCGCTGAATTCCTTCCCGATACAAACCAGCCAATGATGGCAATCCCTAAAAGCACACCCCAGAATATAGTCGTCCAAAGGGTACTATGGGGAAATGCCTTTGGTAATATAGCGACATTTTCATGGGAAAGTGTAATGATGGCTAATTTTACACCAACCCAAATAACGATAAGATATGCGACAATTTCTAGGGCTGGTCGTTTGTCAATGAGTTTTATAAACCAGGATGCTGCGAACTTAATTAGAATTAATCCCGCAATAGTAGCAACAACTATAAGCGAAAATCTCCCACCATCTAAACCACCAATCTTTGGTAAAGATGTTTCTGGCATGGTGATGGCAAGAGCCACAGCTGCGAGAACTGAATCAATTGCAAAGGCAATATCTGCTAAACCAATTTTCATCACTACTTTCAAAAAACTGAATTCATTTTTACCAGTCGGTTTCTTATTAATTTCATTGCCACTAAAGTACCTTTTGTATATATTCTTAAGTCCTATATAGATAAGATATAGTGATCCGATTGCCTGAACTTGCCAAACATTAACTAAGAATGAAATAAAGAAAATAGAAACAAATCGAAAAATAAATGCGCATATAATACCATAATTGATTGCTCGTTTTTTTTGCCTTTCAGGTAAGTTCTTAGCAATGACAGCAATAACTAGTGCATTATCAGCAGATAGTAACCCTTCTAACCCAATAAGTATTAATAATGTCCATGCGTACTCAAGCCAAATAGCTTCTATCAATAGAATTATCTCCTTCTTGTGAAACGCAAATTGAAACATTATCAAATAGTATGGTAAAATTTTATTTAAATAATTCTAAAATATTGAGATATGCTAACATGCTAGTATGTTTTTGTAATTTCTCTATTCTATTGTGAAAGGGATTGAGCAATCTGTATATCTGAACAAAACAAAGAAGACAATCACAATCCATATCTTATGGAATTACAATTGACTTAATTTATAATTATGTAGATTTACAAGCCTTAACAATTTCGAATTTTCAATATTCATTGGTAATATTTCACCGATAGGCTAGTGCCATCCAAATCAAAAAATGATAATACCTAAAATTATAAAATATAAACCATCATTACTATAATTATAGTTTACGTTTTTCATCATAAAAGGATAATATAGTGTCAGTAACATCTGTGGAAATATATTCATCTACATTACATTTATTTTCTTACCAATGGGATATTAAAACAAATGTTAACGATGAAGGTAATAGTAAGAATCATGGAGAGGAGGTTGTTTTATGAATGATAATGAGGATTATTATAGAAATAGGGAATCTAAAAAGCTTCCAGATGGGCACTGGGTTCCAGGAAGGAATGCAGTGACGGGCTTCACTATAAAAGGTATGATCATGTTTTTAGGGTTAGTCGCCATCGTTGCATTCATTAAGCATTACTTTTTTTAAGGCCCTTTTAAATATCCTTTTAAATATCCTTTTAAATATCATAGTTAATAAAAATACCCTTATTCCTGAAAAAAGAATTAGGGTATGTTATCAATATGTTTGCTACTCCCGATATAATTTCCATTTAATTTTTTACAAAAATCTGCTATATCGATTTTCCAAACGATCCTGAACAAATCCAATAACTATACATATTGGCCAATATATTAGGGCTACTAAAATATACATTGTCATTGCATCATAGGTTCTCCCGGCGGCTATTTGTGTTTTTTGAAAAAGCTCCGGAACAGTGATGACAGCGGTAAGGGATGTTGCCTTAACAACATCCATAAACACATTTGTTAATGGGGGTAGGGCAATCCTAATTGCCTGTGGAAAAATAATCTTTTGCATCGTTTTCCAGTAGCCTAAATTGAGGGCTTTAGCTGACTCCCACTGCCCCCGATCAATACTATTAAACGATGCACGATTTACTTCAGCAATATAAGCAGCGCTATTTAATCCAAATCCCATGGTGGCGGCGACTAATGCTGTTAATTTAATCCCCATCATTGGTAAACCAAAATAAAGGATAAATAAAAAAACGAGTATAGGCGTTCCACGCATAAATGAAATATAAATTCGTGCCGGCCAACGAAAAACTAATGATTTTGAACTACGAGCAATTGCAATAAACAAACCTAGAACAAGTCCAATAGCCATTCCAATAATGGAGACTAGAAGTGTCATTGGTACACCGGTCAAAATAAAAGGTAAATTTTCTAAGGCTAACTTAACATTAAAAAGACCACCAAAATCAAAGTCACTGAAATTCATAGAATGACCCCTTTAAATATCTAAGTCCTCTACAATAATTATATCCTCATCTGGTTCAACAGAGGCATCTTCTTCATAAAATTGTTTTGCCAACTTAGATAAAATTCCCTCTTCACGCATATCCTTTAATACTTCGTTTATTTTATTCGTTAATTCCTCTTCACCTTTTGGCATAATCACTGCTGTTGATGTTGGATTAAATTTCAATGTTGGATGTAAATGTAAATCAAATTGCGGAAATGCCCCGACTCCAAATTTTGTTAAAAAGTAATCGTTAATAACAACATCTGTTGTTCCGTCATTGACATCACGTAAATAGGCTTCATTTGGTGCATTACCATACGTCACAACTTCAGCGCCAAATTTCTCAGCTATTTGACTATAGATTGTCGTTGCCCCACCACCGGCCCTTTTTCCTTTTAGATCCTCTAAAGATTCAATCCCTGAATTATCATCGGATCGAACAGCCATCGTTGTATATGAATATTTATAAGGATCACTAAAATTAAATTCTTCTTTTCTTTTTTCCGTCACTTCAATATCATTGGCTGCGACATCTATCCTGCCACTTTTAATTGCAGGCAACATACCATCAATTCCCATTATCTCAAATTTAATATCTAAATCTAGACGTTTGGCAATTTCCCTCATTACTTCAACATCAAAACCCGTTAATTGATCGTCAGCTTCCTCATCACCATCATAAAAAGAGGCGGCAATTAGTGTCCCGGACGTACCAACTACTAAAACCCCGTTTTCTTTTATCTCATTCCATTTACTGCTTTCATTTTTATTTTCTGAACTGTTATCATCATTACCACAAGCGGTAAGTAAAAGTGCAAATATTAATGCTAACAAAAGAAAAATTTTCTTCCTCAAAACCCTCATCCTTTACTGTTATACTTAAATTATATTTTATAATATAACAGTTTCGACTTATAATATCAAGTCTTTTTATACTGTTATATTAACTGATTTGCTCTGTAATACTGATATGGCAGTGTGTTAAAGCTTCTTTAAATAATTATTTGAATAAAGGAAAATTCAGTCGTATTGATAGCTACTATATTTTCAGTATATAAAAGTATATACCATATATAACTCTTGATGTTTTTTACTTTACATGTGCTGCTTTTGAGAAACCATATAAAATCACTGCTTGAACTAATATATTCTTTAGGAATTTACTGTCAATTAATGATATAATACTTTATAAATTATTTTAAATTTTGTCAATAGATTTTGGAAGTTTACCCAAGTCAAGTTTCAAAAAATAGGCTTTTTGTAGTTAATATACTGAGTGATGTTTCATTCATTAGCCATTGGTACCATGTACTTATTTATTCAAATAATCGCTGCTAGTATCTGGTAGTCTTAAATAATCTCTGAATCGGTCTAGAAATTTACACCATTTACAGTTACTCGCCCCTTCTTGGCCAGTTTATGACCCGTATAAAAATAGGTTAAATTAAAAAATGTTAATCTAGTAAAGGAGTTTATAACTTGCACATAAAAAGACGTGGTTATCAAATTACATTTTCAAATAAAGGTAACATTACCCGATTGACAAATGGGTTTAATGGTCACAATGTCATTAAATATAAAAGTGCTTCTTTTGGGTTACCATTTGATCGAAGTACACAACAACGTGAACGATGCATTACATTAAAGATGCATAACCGACTAGATGACACACTTTCCTTTAAGGGAAAAAATGTAATGCAAAATTATCATTTCTATGATGACTATTTTACGATACAAACGGAATTTTCCCGTCAAAACGGTCCGAGAATGGGAGTCAACGTTGATTTTGCTTTTTTAGACAGTGATGACAAGGGATTAGATAATAAAGTAATGTTAACAGATATGTATGTCGATCCGCATTATCTGTATGGCTATTTCCTCTTACGCCTATATAACGGTCAATATATTGTTATGACAATAAATGATCCCTTTACTGCTTATCGATTAAAATATAGTTATTATGGACATCGTGTACTTGGCATGCAAATATTAGCAAATGCGAGTGATGTCATCATCGATGACGACAGAAACATGATTCAGACTAATTTTTTACATATGACGATTGGATTTCACCCTAACTTAACATCTGCAAAGGAATTTATTGCAAAACATTTAAACATTGCAATTGCTTCATATGAATTATCTGGAAACATCATCGGGAATAATCTCTCCTTTTCTACTATCAATCATCCGGATCAAATTCGGGTTTTAGACGATGACGATCAAGAAACCACTTTTCAACAAAATGGTACCAGTTATTTTTTCCTTCTCGAAAAAGATTCCATGTATCGAATTGTTACAACTAAAGATCAACGAGAACATTTGTCTTATGTGATCGCTCATAAAACCTGGGATGACTATTATTCCTTAGTTTGTCATTTTTATAGAAAACATTTTCAACATGAAACAGGTGCTTTTTATCGTGTCATTTTCAAAAACACGTTAAGTCCCGATGGTGGAAGAACGTTCGAAGGCGTCCATTTTGGTAACCCATATGAAATGATGTCTTGCCGAACAGGGGAATTTGGTGGTTTTGCCGGTTGGGCAATGTTAAAGTTTTTACGTTTACAACCGGATAATCCAGAAATATTTGATAGTGTGAAAAATTATATTGAACATTGGGCGTTAAATTTACATGGACGAAAAAAGGCATTATATGGTACGGTTCACAAACAACCCCATCGTCACGGATTAAAAAGGTATTCGGCCTACCATTTATATAAGGAATTGAATTTTCCCCAATATGAAGTATTTTTAATGGAACAACTTATTGATTATTATAAATTGACTGGGAACGAACAAATTTTCACCTTATTAACTGCCATGGCAGAACATTTTATCACCGATCATATTGGCGAACGTGGTGAAGTGTTATATCACAAGACAGACTACACGACTGTTCATACCCCTGT
>DKGO01000053.1 GCA_002453315.1 Caryophanales bacterium UBA6768
TATCCAACTGAGCTACGGGCGCACATAAGTTACATACAATCGATATTATAACGCCTCTACTGTAAATAAACAAGAAAATCATCATCTACATTTATTATTTATAGGTTAAATGATATACTTTACATATTCGTCGTTTAATTTATTTTATAAAAGGAAATGATGTATTTACGATGAAATTCTTGCTGAAAATTTGTGATTCTTTTTGTTTGACCTTTTTTGACCATTTAGTTATGATATGAATAGACTTAGTTTTAAACTTGAAATTTATAGAGGAGGAATGTAGGAATGGTATTAATACCTACAGTAATTGAACAAACTAATCGTGGAGAAAGAGCATATGACATCTACTCCCGACTTTTAAAAGACAGAATTATTATGCTTGGTAGTGCAATTGACGATAACGTAGCTAACTCGATTGTGGCACAACTTTTATTTTTAGAAGCAGAGGATTCAAAGAAAGATATTTCAATTTACATTAACTCCCCTGGTGGTTCGATTACGGCGGGAATGGCTATTTATGACACAATGCAATTTATTAAATCTGATGTATCAACAATCTGTACAGGAATGGCCGCTTCGATGGGTGCCTTTTTGTTAGCAGCAGGAACGAAAGGTAAACGTTATGCATTACCTAATAGTGAGGTCATGATACATCAGCCGTTGGGTGGCACACAAGGACAGGCTTCAGATATAGAAATTCATGCGAAACGAATTATTAGAATGCGTGAAAAATTAAATGAGATTTTGTCAGAAAGAACTGGCCAACCGTTAGATGTCATTGAAGCTGATACTGACCGCGATAATTTCATGTCAGCACAAAGTGCTGTTGACTATGGTTTGATTGATAAAGTGTTGGAAAGAAATGATTAATTAAAAAATAAAACGAAGAACCTCCCGTTTTTTAATAATGGGAGGTTTTTATTATTATTAGTAGATTTAAAATGATGATAAATTGTGTGGATGACTAATTTCATTCAATCTGCTTAGAATTTCAATTAAATATGTCATCATTAGCACCAATTTATCTACTCGAAAGGAATTCTTACTACCGGTTATGTCACCTCCAATTGCAAGGAATTCAAATTTCAATTTATATTTTTTAAAACAAATTAATTTTTGCCAACAGGGCTTCAGCAAGGGAAAAAACTTATGTAATAACAATTTTTATATTTGGTTATATTACGTATGTTAAATTCTAAATAATTCCCTCAAATAGTCATTCACAAACATTTCGTCCGGGTCAAGTTCCTTTCTTACCTGCAAAAACTTATCCAATTCTGGATAAGAAGCTACAATATCCTCATGTGTCATTGTATGCATTTTCCCCCAATGTGGACGGCCCCCGTATCGCTTGAAAATTTCCTCAATTGCAGCAAAATACTTTTCATATGCCATTCCCTTATACATATGGACAGCGATAAAGGCTGAATCCCTTCCATAGGCTGGACTCAACCATATATCATCTTTTTGAACAAAGCGACATTCAATTGGAAAATGGACACGAAATTTGCTTTTATTGAGCATTTCAGCAATATCTTTCATGACAGCCCCAATATGCTCCGCTGGAATTCCATATTCCATTTCGTTAAACCGAACTAATCTTGCGGTTGCATAAACTAAATGACTATCGCCTTTTTTCTCACCAACGGGCACTCCCATCGCAGAAATTTTACTCACTAATTTTGCTGTAGGTGGTATGATTCTACTAATTTCTGAAAGTACTTTAAATAATCCATTTTCTATCAATATATCTTTGAAAAAGCTAGGCTTGTATTTTTTATGTAATGTTTCTGTGTTTATATTGGCTGTTTTCATTTGTACGGTATTTGTAAATGGAAACCAAAAAAATTCAAAATTTCGATTGTTGTGTTTTGTCTCCTCTAATCCAGCAATACATTCATCCAAGGTTGTCTTAACACTTTTAGAGGTTAACTGATAAGCAGGATCCACATAAAGTTTAACTTTCACAATGATGCCTAACATTCCCAACGATAATTTTACAGCTTCAAACCAATTAGCGTTGGTTTCATCATCAATTTCCACTAAATCACCTGAAGCAGTCAACAGAGTGACACCAGCAATTTGTGTGGGAATAATACCTAATTCTACACCCGTCCCATGGGTCCCCGTACTAATGGCGCCTGCTACTGATTGGGCATTAATATCCCCGAGGTTTTTCATTGCATAGCCGTGTTCCCACAATAATTCCCCTAAAGTTTTTAAGTCGGTTCCTGCCCAGGCAGTGACAATATCGTTTTCTTTATCGACATGGTCAATACCGGCTAAATGTTCTATTGAAATGAGTGTTTCTTCAGTGGCAACGAGCGGTGTAAACGAATGGCCAGACCCTACAACTCGAATTTTTTTACTAGTTTTATGGTGTTCTTTCACAATCCCCACTAGGTCTGATAAAGTTTTTGGTAGTAAAAACTTTTCGGTCCGACAGTTTACTGATGATGACCAGTTATGCCATGATTTGCCCGTTGTTTCCTCTATAGAAAGCATTTTCCATCCCCCCGGTATGTCATCCATTGATCGATTACTTTACCATCTTTAATAATATGTAATTCTTTAAATCTTTCACATAATTCTCCTGATTTACTATGTCTTAGAAAGATAGGGTCACCATGCGTGAGATTTTGCCTACCTTTATAAACAACGGGAGTCTGAACCTCACCTACCCCTTCATTGGCAGTCAGTTTTGCCCCTTTTGGCAAATATATTTCAGGTAATTTATCTTTATTAGCAGCACCCGAAGCAACATAACCACCACCAAAACAAGTGTAAATTCCCTTTTGGGGTATTCTAGTAATTTCAATAGCAAAACCAGCTACCGGTTCATATTGAAAATCAAGGTACTTATCAAATAAATGTGAATTAAAAAAACCTGAACCAACAGTCACCTCGGTTATATGTTTTTCTTCTGTCGTTTGATGAAGACTGCCTGTACCCCCACCGTTAACAAACCGAAAGCTTCCGCCAACCTTTTCAATTTCTTCAACAATAGAAGCCCTTTTTTCAATGAGCTCTTTGGTGGATTTTCGTTTTAGCATTTGTACCATTTTACTTCTCATCCGTTGACTTGGGTCAGCATCCGTTACTCCGGCAATTTGTGCTTCATATCCCAT
>DKGO01000227.1 GCA_002453315.1 Caryophanales bacterium UBA6768
GTCACCCCCTCCTACTCGATCAAACTTTGTCTTGAAGCAAGTAAGATTACGTAAGAAATAATAACGAATAAACAAGAAATGAAAAATCCATGTGCTAAAGCAATAAATAAATTCAACTTAGAAAAAACGACGAAAGCACCGCTAATAACTTGGAGCACAACAAATAAAAATGCTAACAGTACTGAGTAGTATATTGCTTTATAATGAGGATTGTTAACATACAATTTCCAAGTTTGGATGAGCATGTAAACCATCCAAATAAAAATTAAGAACGCTAAAATTCGGTGAAAAAAGTGAATTCCAGCTAGTGTATTTAACGATGGAAACCAATCATGACTGTTACAAAATGGCCAAGAAGAACAAGCGAGACTTGATTTCGTGTGCCTAACGAACGCACCACTGTAAATGACAATATAAAGAAAACCAAAAAACGCATAGAGTTGTGTGCGGAACTTCCGATCAATTGCTACTACATACTCTTTTCCAAATCGTTCATTTTCTATAATGAGGACAGTAAGTAGAAAAACAGCCGCTAATGAAAGGAGTGAAATGCCAAAGTGTAGTGCAAGGACTGCTGATGATTGTCCCCAAATGACAGCTGCCGCCCCTAAAAGTCCTTGAAATACGATTAAAAAAACTGATAGAAATGCGAGTAACTTTGTTTCCCTTAAATGGGGAAGCTTCTTCCATGCCCACACCGCCAAAATAACGACCATAACACCTAATAATCCAGAAACAATCCGATGGCTGTATTCAATGATCGTTTCTAATTCAGGCTGAGTTGGCAAAATTTTACCATAACATAATGGCCAAGAATTCCCACAGCCATCACCTGAGTCAGTAGTTGTCACAACAGCACCCATAAGTAATATCAAAAACATTCCAAGTGTTGTAACAACGGCATAGACTTTTAACAATTTATTCACATTTGACACCTTCTTTAAGCTAAGGCATACATAAACTTTTAGTATAATGCATTACCAAGCAATTATTGATAGGATAAATATATAGAGTGATATTCCAATGATACGAACAGTCACTTCGCTATACAAACAGGCTCGTTTCGTTTATAATAATGGCTAGTTTGTGAGAAACTAGCTTCAAGTTTAACATATAATTTCTTTTTGTTTGTGAACATTGTACGAAACAAATGTGAAAGATTTATGATAAAAAGTCATGTAGCATTGATATCATCTCCAATATCTTGGATAATGAGATTTGCGGTGACGATTGTCACAGTCATTGCTAGTCGCCAGAAGGAGGTGTGATTCGTGGATAGGGCAAAACCATTTTCTTCGAGTAAGGTAATGGAGCAAGGTCCTTTAACTGAACAAAAGACTGGCACATGGACAGATTTCATAACCTTAACTAAAACTGGCATAGTCACATCAAATTTCATGACTGTGTTTTTAGGAGTTTGGGTAGCAGCGAGATTTACTGGCTTTTCGCTTGTGGAAAATATAGTACATGTTATATTAGCACTAGTAGGGGCCACGCTTGTAATCGCTGGTGGAACGTCATTGAATAACTATATTGATCGAGATATTGATC
Organism: Caryophanales bacterium UBA6768; assembly: GCA_002453315.1. Next base: position 1,552 of record DKGO01000227.1, read on the forward strand.
AATTAATGCCACGGACACAAGATAGACCGTCTGTTGATGGTAGGATTCCTCCAAATCAAGTATTATGGGTTGGATTCACACTTTCTGTTGCTGGTGTACTCATGCTCTTAATGACAAGTATAACTGCGGCAGTGCTTGGACTAATTGGTTTAATCTTTTATGTTGTTTTATACTCAATGTGGACGAAACGAACGACAACATTTAATACAGCTGTTGGCGCGGTGTCCGGTGCATTACCACCACTGATTGGCTGGGCTGCAATTGATCCGCAATTACTTCATCCAGTAGGCTGGACACTCTTTTTCATCCTATTTCTTTGGCAAATGCCTCATTTCTTTGCAATTAGCATGATGAGGTGTGAGGATTACCGAACAGCTGGTATTCCGATGCTACCTGTTATTGCAGGTCTACAAGCAACAAAACGCCAGATGATACTCTATGTTGCAGCACTTATACCAGTCTCATTACTTTTGTATAAGCTAGGAATTGTTTATACTATTGTTGTAAGTGTGTTAGGGTTTGGCTGGTTAGCCCTCGGGTTAACTGGGGTAAAGACAAGCGATGATGTGAAGTGGGCAAGGAAAATGTTTGTCTATTCACTAAATTATTTAGTTATTTTCGTCATCGTCACATTTATAGTTACTCTATGATGTAGACTATCTGCTCATGTGCAGATAATTACATAAATTTAATGCATTAATTACATGTTACTGTGTACAACGATTGAGAAAGTGGGGTAAAAACATGAGGAAAGTGATGCGGTTCATTCCTGTACCTATACTCGGTTTGTTTTTATTGTTATTAACCGGGTGTGGGCAAGAGAACTTATCCGCTCTTCGACCTAAAGGAACAGGAGCTAAAATCCAATTTGATTTAATGATGCTAAGCATCTACATTATGCTAGGCGTTTTTGTTGTAGTAGCAGTCATTTTTACGTATGTTTTGCTGAAATTTAGAAAACGCCGTGGAGAAGAAGACATTATTCCTGAGCAAGTAGAGGGAAGTACAACACTAGAAGTAATTTGGACTTCTATTCCAATTCTACTTTTGCTAATTCTTGGGATTCCGACAGTGTTAGCGACATTTACACTTGCCGCGGAAGAACCAGCAGAAGGCGATGACACGCTGAAGATTGAAGTTACTGCCTATCAATATTGGTGGGATTTCAATTATCCTGACTTGGAATTTAATACAGCACAGGATCTCTATATTCCTGTTGGGGAAAAAATCTATTTTGAATTGACTGCAAAAGACGTTATCCATTCATTCTGGATACCTGCACTTGCTGGTAAAATGGATAATAACCCAGGCTTAGTTAATGCGATGTGGATTGAAGCAAATGAACCTGGCTTGTATAAAGGTAAATGCGCAGAACTATGCGGACCATCTCATGCGTTAATGGACTTTAAAGTCATTGCATTAGAGCGTGATGATTTTGATGCATGGGTGGATAAAATGCAAAAAGCTCAATCAGAACAACCAGCAGCAACTACTGATGTTGCACAGGCAGGGGAAGAAATTTTCAAAGAAAGTTGTCTTTCTTGTCACGCAATCGGTGGGGAAGGTGGGGACATTGGACCTAACTTAACGAGCTTTGGGGACCGTGAAACATTGGCTGGATATTTAGAGATGACAGACGAAAACATTGCAGATTGGATAAAGGATCCACAATCCTTGAAGCCGGCTAACAATATGCCTGGATTTAAGGAACAATTAAATGATGATGAAGTTGACGCACTTGTCGCTTATTTAAAAGAATTAAAAGTAAATGAATAAATGGGATTAAGGAGGTTTTTTACGTGGCTACACACACAGAACAACTTTCCCAAGGCCGTAAGCAGAGGAGTGGCATTTGGGATTGGCTAACAACTGTTGACCACAAAAAAATCGGGATATTATACTTTCTCGCTGGATTTGTCTTTTTTATCCTTGGAGGAATTGAGGCAGTCTTAATTAGGATTCAATTGCTTTATCCTGAGTTAAGTATTTTATCTGCTCAAACATTTAATGAACTGATTACAATGCATGGAACGACCATGATCTTCTTGGCAGCGATGCCGATATTCTTAGGGCTCATGAACGCAATCGTACCCCTTCAAATTGGTGCGAGAGACGTAGCGTTTCCATTTATGAACGCACTTGGTTTGTGGTTATTTATCTTTGGTGGCTTACTTTTGAATATGAGTTGGTTTTTAGGTGGAGCTCCTGACGCAGGTTGGACAGCATATGCTCCATTATCAACGGACTATTCTGGAACAAGTGGTATGGACTATTATGTTCTAGGTCTACAGATTGCTGGATTTGGAACGTTAATGGGTGGAATTAACTTCCTCGTAACGATTATTAATATGCGCGCGCCTGGAATGTCATTTATGCGTATGCCAATGTTTACTTGGGGTTCATTCATTACATCAGCATTGATTTTATTTGCATTCCCACCGCTAACTATCGGATTTTTCTTGCTCATGTTTGACCGTTTCTTCGGTTCGAATTTCTTCGTAGCAGATGCCGGTGGTAACGTAATTATTTGGGAACACATTTTCTGGATTTTTGGTCACCCAGAAGTTTACATCTTAATTTTACCAGCTTTTGGTATTTTATCTGAAGTTGTTGCAACTTTTTCACGTAAGCGTCTATTCGGATATAGTGCGATGGTATTTGCTACAGCACTCATTGCATTCTTAGGATTCATGGTTTGGGCTCACCACATGTTTACAACGGGTCTAGGTCCAGTTGCTAACTCGATTTTCGCAATTGCAACGATGACCATTGCGATTCCCACCGGGGTTAAAATATTTAACTGGCTATTTACAATGTGGGGTGGACAGATAACCTTTCCAACTGCAAACCTATGGGCAGTAGGCTTTATTCCATCGTTCTTAATTGGTGGAATGACAGGTATTATGCTAGCTGTTGCTCCTGCAGACTATCAGTATCATGACACGTACTTTGTTGTTGCTCATTTCCACTATGTAATTGTTGGAGGTAGTGTGTTCGGTATTTTCGCTGGACTTTACTACTGGTGGCCTAGAATGTTTAACAAAATATTGAATGAAACATTAGGGAAATGGCATTTCTGGACATTTTTCATCGGTTTCCATTTAACATTCTTCCCACAGCACTTCTTAGGGTTGATGGGTATGCCACGTCGAGTATTTACATTTTTAGAAGGTCAACAGCTAGAATTGCTTAACTTCATCAGTTCAATTGGTGCCTTCTTAATGGGAGTAGGAACGATTGTATTAATAATTAACATCGTCATGACTCACGCTAAGAAAGATGTTTCAGCTTATGACCCTTGGGATGGAAGAACACTTGAGTGGGCTATTGAAATTCCAACACCAGTCTATAACTTTAAGCAGCTTCCGCTAATTAAAGGATTAGATGCATTATGGGTTGAAAAAATGAATGGCAGTAACACGATGACACCAGCAGAGCCGTTGGATGATATCCATATGCCGAATGGATCAATTTTACCGTTCATCATGTCATTTTCGTTCTTTATCGCATCATTTGGGTTCATTTTTGACATCTTATTTGTTGCGATTGCAGGAATTGCAGGATTCTTCTTCTGTATGTTGTTACGTTCTGTTATCGATGATCATGGATACTATATTCCAAAGGAAGAGCTTGCTCCTGTCGAAGACAAAGGAGGTAAAGCTTAATGAGCACCCACGAATCAACAAGTACATTACCTCATCAGCCTGAGAGGGCAACCTTAGAAGGAAAAAACAAGTTTTTAGGTCTCTGGTTTTTCTTAGGTGGGGAAACAGCTCTATTTGCAACATTGTTTGGAACTTACTTGGGTCTCCGGAATTCAAACGCCGGAGGTCCAACAGCCCAAGAGCTTTTCTCTTTGCCATTAGTGTTTATTATGACAATGATTTTACTTGTTAGTAGCATGACATCAGTGCTTGCAATTATGGCAATGAGAAGGAAAGACATGAAAGGCGTTTTACGCTGGTTTACAGTGACCGTTATTTTAGGGTTATCCTTTTTGGGCCTTGAAATTTATGAGTTCTATGAGTACACGCAGGCTGGACACCAATTTACTAAAAGTGCATTTGCTTCCGCCTTCTATACGTTGTTAGGAACTCACGGTGCCCACGTGTTATTCGGGTGTGGTTGGATTACTGCACTTATTATCCGTAACTTAAGACGCCCTCTTGACACATATAATGCTCCAAAGTTCTATCTAGCATCATTGTATTGGCACTTCATTGACGTTGTATGGGTATTTATTTTCTCACTCGTATACTTGATGGGAGTGATTAGTTAAAATGGTTGAAGAAAACAAAGATTTAACTTCATCAAAGTTGACGCTAGAGGAAGAGATTGAATACAAGTCTGAAATGAAGCTACAAATGGTCTCTTTTGTTATGATGATCATTTTAACAATTATTGCATTTGTTACGGTTGCTAGTGATTTCATTTCTGCTCCATTTAAAGTATTATTTGTCCTTGTCATGGCCGGCATACAATTTGTATTTCAGTTGTATGTGTTCATGCACTTGGGTCAAAGAGAACACGAATTTCCAACAATTTTTATATGGGGTGGATTTGTAGTCGCCTTGTTATGTATCGTATCGTTAGCGGCTTTAATCTGGTAATCAATAATGTGAATAATAAAGCAAAAGGTTGCAAAGCAATTTTGCAACCTTTTGTCTTTTTTAGACCCATTAACCTTCATGAAAGGGGCAGAGATATATGACTACGCTACTACCTTTTATAAGTACGTCTTTTATTGTCATTAGTGCAATCTTAATTGCGATCGGTTGGCGCTTAATTAAACAAAAGAAAGAAGCAGAGCATAAGCGAGTAATGATTGCCGCTGCATTATCAGCATTAGCTTTTTTTATCATCTACATGTCGAGAACAATATTTTTAGGGAATGTTGCATTTGCTGGACCTGATCATTTAAAAAGCTTATATACGATCTTTTTAATATTTCACGTCGTTTTAGCTACAACAGGTGGTATTTTCGGTCTAGTTACACTCACATTTGCATTCCGAGAGAAATTTGTAAAACACAAAAAAATAGGACCATGGACAGCTATTATTTGGTTTTTTACAGCCATTACTGGAGTTACGGTTAATTTGCTTCTTTACGTTATTTATCCAAATGATGAAACGACAAGTTTAATTAAAGCAATCCTTGGAAATTAATAAAAACCCCTTAATCTTCACTGTATATGATCTGAAGCAGTGAGAGTTAAGGGGATTTTTAATCACCATTTAAGTTAGATTTTAAAGTTTAATTTAATGATACCAGCTTCGCGCGCTGAAATAAATAAGATGACAAGAACGGGCCCAAGCAATAGACCAATGATACCTAATAACTTCAAGCCTAAATACATTGAAATTAGTGTTGGCAAAGGTGATAAACCAATTTGGTTACCCATCACTTTAGGTTCAACTATACGGCGGATCCCTAGTATAATAACTGCCAAGATCGCAAGTTGGGTTCCGATTACAGTTTCACCGATGATAAATTTATACAGTGACCACGGGGCTAATATAATGATTGAACCGATAATTGGTATAATATCGATAATCCAAATGACGACAGACATGACAAGCGCGACATCAGGAACGATAATATATAATCCAATCAATGAACTTATAAATATGATAATACTTATAAACACTTGTCCTTTTAAGAATCCAACAAATACAGAGGAAAGCTTTGAGGACATAAAGTTTACTTTTTCTGCCGTTTTCTCTGTTAAATGAGAGTAAGCTTTCGTTTTTAATCTTGGCATTTCCAGCATAAACAAAAATAAAGCTATTAAATAGACTAAAAAACTGACAAAGAAGTTAGGAATTTTTGTTACGAAGTTTGTTAAATATCCGAAGTAGTCTAACTCAGTTAATTTTTTACGCGTATTATCAAAAAAGGTGTCAATTTGTCGATTTAATTCATGGACGAATTCTGGCGGGAATGCATCTAAGCCAGAAGTTATGTTTTCTTCTGTATCATCCCACATTATTTTCAGTTCAGTTATATAATGAGGAGAGTTCTCGACAAGTTGAATGCCTTCGGATATGATTTTCGATGTTAAAAAGTATCCACCAAAACCGATGACGCATAAAAATATAATAAACACAAGGATAACAGAAAATTGACGTTTAATTTTTAATTTCTTTTTTATTGTATTGACAGTAGACCCAAGGATAAGTGCAGTGAAGAATGCTAACATAATTGGCAGAGACACAGGCAAAATCCAAATGGCTACTAATAGTAATAATAAAATTACAATTCCAATAAAAAAGAATCGACGCACTCTTTGTTTATTCACCTTTAACTCCTTCCTTCATCTGGTCAAAATTATTATAATATGACGTTGTTTTAATGAAAAGGAGTAATTAAGGGAAACGCATGGAATAAAAACCATGCGTTATGCTTGTTCAAACTTTTCTTCAAGTTGGTTTAATTTTTCTTCACACGTTTTTATGATGTCATCAGGGAACTCTTCATCGTATTCAACACCGTGTGGATAATAATGCTTGCCAATGTAAGGTTTGCCAATCTTCATAACTGCGTTCGCTTGTTCAACCATTCCTTCTACAGCAACAGCAGGAACACGAAGATAATATACATCTCCAGTGATCATATTTTCAAACTTGTAATCATATGTAACACGTGCATAATCCCATTGTTCATCCCGCAATAAACCTAATGAACCTGTTAAGTGCTCAAGAACAGCGAATGGAACTGTTTTACCTTCAATATTACTATTTTCAAAAACCATTTGATTCTCTCCTTTAATGCTAAATAATAACGTGTCTTATTAAGTATAACGTACTTTTATTGTAAAGAAAACAAACAGGATCATGTTTCAGTAAAAATAGATAATTAATGAACTTTGTAAAAGGACTTTTTTAGTTCCCTGCGAAATATATATAAAGTTAGAAGGGAGCCATACATTTTGTCTAAGCGACTCATCATTCTGATTGTTTTTTTAATTGGATTAACAGCATGTCAACTAAAAGATTTAAATCAAATAATAAAAAATGAAAGTACGACAGAACCCGAGCAAGAAGAAATCAAACGATTAAATATAGATGTTCTTGATTTGATGGGTAAAAGTGTTGAAGAGGCAACTGAGCACTTTGGTGAACCGCATGAGAAAGGACAATCGATCTTTAATTATGAATGGTTAGTTTACAACTCAACTGCACAATATTTACAAGTTGGTCACGAGGAAGGGAAAATTGTTACTATTTTTATTTTAGGTGATCAAATTATTAAAGGTCCATTGCAAATTAGGAGTCAATATAATGATATTAAGGAACATGTGTTGATAAAAAATGAAATTACAGTCCACCATAATCATGGTGAATATAAATTTGTATTAACAGAAGAAGATATGCGAGAGCATCCATTAGTTCAACTAACAGCCGACACGTATGCGCAGCTCTATTTTGACCGATATACAGCTGAACTAGTTGCAATTCGTTTACTCAATAAAGATATATTACTTGCGCATCGACCATATCGAATCGTGTACAAAGGTCCATTAAATACAAATCAAGCGATAAATAGTGAGTTACAAAAGGAAGCGGAAAAAGCGAACGTTAAACAAATTTTTTCAATTACAAACGTATTAAGAGAAAGATATGAAAAACAGAAGTTGGACTGGCATGAAAAAGTAGCAAACACAGCTTACCACCACAGTAAAGATATGAAAGAAAATGGTTATTTTGATCATTATTCTGAAAAACATGGCGATTTAAAAAATAGGTTAACTAAAAACGAGATTAAATATTTTCTCGCTGGGGAAAATATTGCTGCAGAATATCCGGATGGAATAGCAGCGGTTATGGGCTGGCTTAATAGTGAAGGGCATCGGGAAACGATGTTTCATGAAGACTTTACTCATTTAGGTGTCGGAGTTTATGATAAACACTATACTCAAAATTATATAGCAAAATAAAATAGGCTCACCACTATGGGCAATCTAAGTATGATAAATAGTAACCATTAACCAATATTATATTCGGGCTAAGGGGTGAGCCGAAATGTCCAAAGAGTCTGTTGAATTATTTAAGTCTTTTTTAAAAAAACATCCAGAACTCATTAACGAAGTTAGAAATGGAAAATGGACTTGGCAACAGTTATATGAGGAATGGTACCTTTTTGGTGAAGAAGACGACAGATGGAACGACTATAAATTACGAAACGCTGAAAACTTAGATGGATTTAGTGGTGTATTATCCAAATTAAAACAAATAAATTTAGAAGAAGTTCAAAAAAATATTGTGGAAGTAAAAGGAATGTTAAGTACGATTCAAGAGCTTGTTCGTGAGTTCCAGCCGAAACAAGAACAGTCTGCACATCACGTTAACTCCTATTATCGTTCGCCATATAAATATTAAATACATTTGCACCCAGTGATGATTCACTGGGTGTTTTGTTTGTTTAGACTCGCATCGCATATGGATAAAAAAATAATTGAAGCAGACAATACAAATATGAAGAAAGGAGGAGTTCTAAAATGAATTACCTTGCAACATCATTAACAGTACTATTATTCATCTCGACACAAGCAATGAATATACAGCCTCCTAAAGTTATTAACCATACCGTCATAACCCAAAAAGAGAATATAAAAGCAACAAAAATTAATCATCATATTAAAGGACAAGACGTATACATCGAAAGTATCGTTCCAAATTTTACCTTTATCTCTAATGGAGAAAGAAAAAAAGCTAAACATGGTGAAGGTCATATTCATGTATATTTGAATGGTAAAAAAGTAAAAGAAGCAAATCGACCAGCCTTTATCTTAAAAGATTTACCAAAAGGAAAGCATGACATTACGCTCAAATTCGTTCATAATGATGAAAGTTCATATAAATATGAAGAAACGATAAGAGTAATAATAAAATAATGACTGAAGTCATGTGATAGGTTCACATGACTTCTTTGTTCTGGAATGACAATGCGATCAGTTTCACCCTTTGTAATTGACTAAAATATTTTATATAATAGAGTTGATGAATGGAGGTGTTGTTATTTGATAACAACAAATGACTTACTACAAGTGATTGAAAATTCGGAACTACTGGCAACATATATTTCTCAATCTGAGATTGCGATTCAATATAAAGAGGCAAAAGAAAGTCTTGGCAATGATACGGAAGCTCAAATGCTAATTGCACGTTTCGTCAATATGAAAGAAAAATATGAAGAGGTTGAAAGGTTTGGAAAATACCATCCCGACTTTAACACGATTACAACCGAAATGCGTGAAGCGAAGCGGGCAGTTGACTTACATGAAACTGTAGCAAATTTTAAGAAAACCGAACGAGAAATGGAAAAATTATTAAATGAAGTCAGTGGGATTATTGCACATTCAGTATCACAAAGTATAAAAGTCCCAACGGGCAATCCGTTTTTTGATAATCGAAGTTGCCAAGGTGGCTGTGCGTCAGGTGGCTCTTGTGGTTGTAATTAAAGAAAATGTGTAATAGGAGTAATGTGATGATAAATGAACGAATTGGTCTATCTGTTTGGTTATACTCATTAAAGCATATAAGGAATTTACGTCGTTTTGGGAATATCATCTACGTTTCTCGCAGAATGAAATATGTAATTCTTTATTGCCGACGGCAAGAGTTGGATTCCACGATTGAAAGATTGCAATCATATTCTTTTGTAAAGGAAGTCCAGCCATCATTAAAACCTTATTTAAAAACAGAATATGAAAAAACAAGACATCATGAGAAAGAAAAAGAATACGATATCCAAATAGGTTTATAAATAATTAAATTACCCAGCCAAATTAAGCTGGGTTTTAATTTTCTACTATATAGGTTAATTATAAAAAAAATCCCTGCAGGAAATGCTGCAGGAGCCTCTAGCCATTTGAGGCAATGGGAGAGGAGAAATCGGATAAGCTTATGGGGAAAAGTAAGCCTACTCCGATGTTGGCACAACATCGCGAATAAGATGTTGTAAACCTATTATTAGCAAAATGTGATCCGTTTATACGCTTCACTTTTTTATTTAAAAATTAAAAATAGAAAATTAATTTAAATTTCTCCTAATAATATGATAGGATGATTTTGTACATATGTTTAGATGTTCAACAAATGAATGAGGTGTCCATATTTTGCGAGTGATAGCTGGTGAACAAAAAGGGATTTCATTAAAATCTGTCCCTGGAATCACAACGAGACCTACATCGGATAAAGTGAGAGGATCGATCTTTAATATTATCGGACCTTACTTTACGGGAGGAAATGGCTTAGATTTATTTGCAGGCAGTGGGGCGCTTGGTATAGAGGCTATAAGTAGAGGGCTTTCGAAAGTAATTTTTGTTGATCGGGATTATCATGCTATCCAGACAATAAAAGAAAATGTTAAGCGAACCCAAGTCGAACAGAAAGCTGAAATTTACCGGACTAACGCAAACTTGGCACTGAAAGCGCTGAAAAAAAGAGATGTCCAATTTTCGTATGTTTTTTTAGATCCGCCGTATAATAATAAAATCATTTTGGATCTAATCAAAAATATCCAAATTTTTAACCTTCTTCTAGCCGATGGGCAAATCGTCGTTGAACATTCAAACAAATTGAACCTTCCAGATAAAATTGAAGAAGTGACTCGGAAAAAATGTGGTGTGTACGGAAATACGGCAATCTCAATCTACACGAAGGAGGAGTAAGGGGGCAATATGGAAACCATTGCTGTTTGTTCAGGTAGTTTTGATCCCGTGACACTAGGGCACTTAGACATCATTAAAAGAGGTGCAGCCGTCTTTGACAAAGTGATTGTTGGCGTTTTGAATAACGTTAATAAACAACCATTATTCACTGTGGAAGAACGGGTAGAAATGTTGAAAGAATCAACAAAAGACATGGATAATGTTTCGATTGATTCGTTTGATGGGCTGTTAATAGACTACATGAAAAAAGTAAACGCAAATGTGATTTTGCGAGGCCTAAGGGCGATTTCAGACTTTGAATATGAAATGCAAATTGCATCAATGAATCGAAAGCTTGATGGTGAAATTGAAACTTTTTTTATTATGACGAAAAATGAATATTCTTTTTTAAGCTCCAGTATTATAAAAGAGGTAGCTAAGTACCATGGTAGTATTACCGGATTAGTTCCACCTATAGTTGAAGATGCACTTATACGTAAATATTCAATACCCCGCTAAGCAAGCAGGGGTATTTTATTTTGCAATCGCAACTAAACGAACAATCATAAAAAAAAGTAAAGCACTTAACGTAAAGGTAGAACCATACGAAGTCAACAAGCTCCACACATTTGAAAAAAAATCATTTGCCGAAAGGTCATTAGGTGCGGTAATCGTTGGAGAATGTGTATATAAATATTTATTATTGAACGGATGCCATAAAGCGACTGTAAATAACATCGCATAAACACCATGAAGTACTCTTGCTACAAAGTAAGGCCAAAACCGAATCCGGGCCTGGGCAAGAAAACTTGCAACTTGGGCTTGGATGGAAAAGCCATTGAAGCCTAATATAAAGCTCACGATCAACATTTGATGGAATAAAGAAGCATCATTAGTTTCACTGATTAATTGTGCGCCATTTGTTATTTCTAACAGTCCTGAAAAAAAAGGAACACTTAATTCAAATGGCATTGAAAAAATGGAGAATACAACTCCTATAAAAAAAGCAATGAATTGTGTAACGTTCACTAAGTTAAGGACATTGTTTAAGACTGAAAACAAAATAATAAAGCCACCAATTATGAGCAATGTTTGGATTGCTGAGTTGACGGAATCTCCTAATAACTTCCCAATGGTACGATTATCACTCATTCGCTTATGATGCATTTTAGAAAATGCACTTTTCAATGACATAGGCTCTGGAGATTGTTTGTTTACATGTAGTTCCTCTTTCCCCCCATGGAATCGCATCGTAATTCCAACGAACAAATTACCTAAATAATGGCTTGCCATAATTAAAAATGCAAGAGAAGCATTATGAAAAAAACCGACAGCAATTGCTCCCCCCATAAATAACGGATTTGAGGAATTTGTGAATGAAACGAGTCTTTCTGCTTCAATCGCTGTTAACTGTTTTTCTTGTTTTAAACGGGCAGTAAATTTTGCCCCTGCTGGAAATCCAGACGCAATCCCCATCGAAAAAACAAACCCACCAACGCCGGGAACACGAAAAAGCGGCCGCATAAAAGGCTCAAACAATACCCCAATAAAACTAACGACACCTAATCCAATCATAATTTCCGAAACGACGAAAAATGGAAACAGAGAAGGGAACACGACATTCCCCCAAATATTCAACCCATCCATTGCCGCAGATAATGAATCTTTAGGCGAAAAGATTATTAATAAACCGATAAATGTTATGATAAAAGCATAAACAACTGTCTGAGTTTTTGAGAACATTAATTATCAGCTCACCACACATGCTACAATTTTGTATTACTGTCTGTCCATTCGTTAAACTATACGTAACGTCTTCTTTATTTAGACCTTTGCTAAAAAAGAGGTGGGCTCATGCAACCAAAGGTAGGCTTAGCGCTAGGGGCAGGTGGAGCGAGGGGTTTCGCTCACATTGGTGTACTGAAGGTATTGGAGGAACATCAAATTCCAATTGATTATATTGCTGGAAGCAGTATAGGTTCATTAGTTGGAGCATTGTTTTGCTTAGGACACCCGAGTAAAACGTTGGAACAATTTGCAACTTTATTTCGTCAGAAGTTTTATTTGGACTTTACTTTTCCAAAAATGGGCTTTATTAGCGGAGAAAGATTAACAGAACTTTTGCATCTATTAACACAAGGGAAAAATCTCGAAGAGTTATCAATCCCATTAACGATTGTAGCGACTGATTTATTGTCTGGAGAAAAGGTGCTCTTCCGTGAGGGAAGCATTGCTGATGCAATTAGAGCAAGCATTAGTATACCTGGTATCTTTATACCGAAAGAATACAATGGCACATTATTAGTTGATGGTGGTGTCGTTGATCGCGTTCCAGTGTCAGTCGTCAAGGAGATGGGAGCGGAATGCATTATTGCTGTAGATGTTTCAAATTTAAAGACAAAACCACAAATGAACTCTGTAATCGATGTCATTTTACAAAGTATTGATATTATGCAGCATGAAATGGTTCGGTCGCATGAATTAAATACAAATATTATTATTCGACCTGATTTAAGCAATTACAGCTTACGTTCATTTGAGCATGCTACAGATTTGATCCGAATAGGAAGAAGAGAAACAGAAACGCAACTCGCAGCGATTAAACAGACGATTGCGAGTTGGAAGGAGTAAAAAATAGAATGAAGGAACCAGGTTCAATTCGGATGCGCAGAAGAATATACAATGTATGTTTACTTTTAATTATTATTATCTTACTTTCAGTTGTTAAGTTGCCTTATTATGTAACGTATCCGGGGGAGGCCGAGCCTTTAGATGAAATGGTTCGGGTTGAAGATGGAAATCATGAAGGTGGAAGTTTAATGTTAACAACGATCCGAATGGGGAAAGCAAACGTTGTTCAATATGTTGCCGCTCACTTTAGTAAATATCAACTGGTTTTTCCTGAAAGTCAAATAAAGCGAGAGTGGGAAAGTGAGCAAGAGTTTGATCATAGGCAACTGAAAATTATGGAAGGTTCGCAGCAAACTTCTACGATCGTCGCATACAAACTAGCAAATGAAAAAATTGAAATTAAAAATAAAGGGGCGATCGTTGCAGGACTGATTGAAGAAATGCCGGCAGCAAAAGAGCTGCTCGTTGGAGATGTGATTATCGCGGTAAATCATCAAAAAATCGAAAAAGCTGAAGAACTTCTCGACTATTTAAAAGGGAAGGAAAAAGGAGAAGAAATTCATTTAGCAATTGAACGAAATGGTGTGATGCGTGAAGTCGATCTCACGATAGAACAATTTCCAGAACAGCTTAGTGAAAATGGAGAAATACTGTATGGAGTTGGCATCGTCGGACCTGTTACAAAAAGAGTAATAGAAACGGAAAGAAAAATACAGTTTGATACGAACAATATTGGTGGACCGTCAGCTGGGTTAATGTTTGCTCTTGAAATTTACAACCAATTAACGAAAGACGATATTACAAAAGGGCATAACATTGCAGGAACTGGAGAAATATTTGAAGATGGAACAGTTGGAGCAATTGGAGGAATTGAACAAAAAATTGTTGCAGCAGATAAAGCAGGAACAGAGTTTTTCTTCGCTCCAATTGCGGGAGAGAATTTTGAGGTTGCCAAAAAGGCTGCAGCAGACATTAAAACAAAGATGCATATTGTCCCTGTTCAGACGATTGATGATGCCCTTGAATTTTTAAAAACTTTATAAATTTTTATGAGTAGGCCAAATAATCGGCGGCTGAGAAATTTCTTTTTTTAACTTTTTTTCTCGTTCAGGAGGTTGGAATGCCATTGCGTACGTGCAAGCAGCTTGATGATCGAGTTTAAGCAACGTACGATGATCTCTTGAGTAATTCGTAATGAATGGAAGAGTGAACTCTTTTTTTACTGTATTCAAGTATTGTTGTCCCGCTCTAGACATTCCAAGTAAGCGAATATATTTTGCTTTTTTTGTCTGTAATGCTACATACATCTCATCTTTTTTTGCATTTGTTAATAGATGAGTACACATACGTTGAAGACGAGTCCATGTAAACCGCTTAGTTTTTACTAGCTTAATGAAGTGTTCGAAACTTGTAGCTCGTTGAATTTTCGAGATAAATCGATGTTCAATCCCTTCTTCTATCTCATAAATAGTTTGTAGCTCGTCTAAAGAAGCGGTCATTAGCTTGTACTTAAGTAAGGGGAAGAGTTCTTCCCAATTCACGAACTTACCGAAAACGTCATACCCTTTTTTTAATTTGGAAAAGCTATTAGCAGGGACATACTTTTGTATCGCTTGGATAGAGGCTGACTGTTCAATTTCTTTACGAATACTCGTTGCGCTTGCAATTGATGAGTCGTGTAACGTATCATCATGATAATTTGCTGCTCTTCGCGATATTGTCAGTGGCAAAATCGAACTTTTTTGATCCTTTATGGCTTTTACATAATGATAACCTAAAATATTGTTAGGCAAGTTTAAATTAAGTAAGCGCTCGTGCTTGACTACTTGAAAAGCGTTAGATGCAGCTTTAGGATAACTAACACCTTTGTTCACTTCTTGTTTAATGAGACGATTAAGCGTATGTTGATGTTGATCCATAAAGGTGACAAGCTCGTGGAATCTCTCAATCGTTCCATCTTCGCTTCCGAAGCAAAGGTAATCGGCCTGAAGAGCAGAAAGTAAAGAGACAGCACCTCCAGCAAAAACCTCTGCTTTTTGGGTTGCAAATGCATATGGGAGCTCTATAACGATATCTGCACCGTTCGCTAGAGCAATTTCTGTTCGAGTCCACTTGCATGCTAGAGCTGGCTCACCGCGCTGTAAAAAGTTCCCACTCATGACTGCGATCGTAACATCTGCTTCGCTTTTATCCTTTGCTTGTTGCAAATGATAGGCATGGCCATTATGAAAAGGGTTATATTCGACAATCACACCAACAGCTTTCAAATCCATCATCCTTTTTTGTGTACAAACGTATTAATGTAAATTATACTAAAATGAAAATTTAGTAGCAAAAGCTTGTAAAGAAACTATATTGACAAGTCTAAAATTCAGCGTTATAATAACACTTGTTGTTCAGAGGTGATAATCATGAAGTGGACAGTTGAAGAGCTATTACGGCTTGGAAATGAAAAGCTTTTGATTAATGAAGAAGTTAATGTAGACAGTGTGAAACAAAGAGACGAGCAAATTCGTCACATTTCACCTGTTCAAGTTCAAGGCGAAGCATATTTAAATCACTCTGTCATTTCCTTTCATTTGCATTTGACAGGCGAGATGGTGCTCCCTTGTTCACTTACACTAGAAGATGTTGATTATCCCTTTTCGATTGATACGATTGAAACGTTTCCTTTAGAGCAAGTTTCAATCGAATTAGAAGAAGAAGAGAATGAAGTAATTCATGAATTTGAAGGTCAAACAATCGATTTAATGCCAATTATTGAAGAAAATCTATTGCTCTCTATTCCGATGAAAATCGTTCATCCTCATGCTAATATGATTTCCTCGGGAGAGGGTTGGGATATAGTTACAGGCGAAGAAAAAGATGCTAAAATTGACCCGAGAATGGCGAAGCTTGCGAATTTCTTTAAAAAAGAAGATGAAGACAAATAATAGAAAAGGAGGTGGCGTTCATGGCAGTTCCAAAAAGACGTACGTCAAAAAGCAAAAAAAATATGCGTCGTTCGCATATTAAATTAGAAGTTCCAGGTATGGTGAAATGCTCAAACTGTGGTGAGTATAAATTGTCCCATCGGGTTTGTAGCTCATGCGGCACATATAAAGGTGAAGAAGTCATATCTGATTAATGTGGAAGCAGGGAGTTATCACTCTCTGCTTTTTTTATATAAAAAACTTGACGGAAGGAGGTAATGCTTTGAATACGATCAAGTGGGAGAGGGAAAGGGATATCTCTTGGATTACCCTTACAAGACCTGAAATAAGAAATGCAGTAAATTATGAAATGATGGAAGAATTAGAGAAAGTGCTTCACCAAATAGAAAAAACAAACGATAAAGCTTTAATTATTACCGGCAGTGGGGATAGAGCTTTTTGTTCGGGTGGAGATTTGTCATTATTTCATTCGTTACATACTGCACAAGAAGCATATTCCATGCTTTCAGTTATGGGAAACGTATTAAAAAAACTCTTTTTATTTCCTAAGCCGACAATTGCCTTATTAAATGGTGCTGCGGTCGGTGGAGGTTGTGAGTTAGCGACTGCATGTGATTTTCGGGTTGCCAAACAGACTGCAAAACACGGCTTCGTTCAAGGCTCCCTAGGGATTACGACAGGGTGGGGTGGAGGAACGATGCTTCATGAAAGAACTTCGTCCCAAACAGCACTGACTTACTTGTTGTCAGCTAATGTTTTTTCGGCTGAATATGGCTATGAGCATGGCTTCATTTACTCTCTCATCAAGGGGGAGGATGTAAAGGAACAATGTTTAGCTACATTGGAACCATTTTTAAAACAAAGCGCTCCAGTGCTTGAGGCGTATAAACAAATCTGGTTGAATCAACTTGATCTCGTTAAATTAGAAGAAAATATTGAAAAAGAAATTGTCGCTTGTTCCACGTTATGGGAATCAGAGGAACATCATGCCGCCGTTCAGAAATTCCTAAACAAGTAGTCACAGAATGACAATTCTATCTTCTCTATTAATTGCATAAGATGAATTAAGATAATTTTGCAAATAAAGGGGAGATGATGGTGACTGATCAGAGGCAAGATGCATGGACAGATGAAGAGGATTTAATTTTGGCAGAAACTGTTTTACAACATATTCGCGAAGGCAACACACAATTAGCTGCATTTAATGAAATTGGCAAACGCTTGTCAAGAACAGCTGCGGCATGTGGATTTCGTTGGAACTCCACAGTGAGAAAAAAATATGTCAAGGCTATTTCTTTAGCGAAGCAACAACGTAAACTTAACAATGGGAGTCACACAGTTGAAGGATCACCAAATAGAGAAAAAAAACTAACTTTATCAGAGGTCATTGTATTTTTACAAGAACTTGCTACGAATGAACAAGATGTTCAAAAGCTAAAAAATGAAAATAAAAAATTATTAAAAGATATAAATAAGCTTGAGACAGAATATACAGCACAGCTTACAACGTTGAAAGAAGAAAATGAAATGTTAAAAAAAGACTATAAAACAATGATTGAAATCTTTGACAGAGCAAGCAAGGTCGTCTCAATGAACCGAACGACTAAGATAGCTGAGGAAGGATAAGCGAAATAATTTTATAAAACCCCTTTAGTCAGTGTGTCTGTCAGGATACGCGACCTAAGCGAGGGGTTTTTGTTTTGAAATATCATTAAGTTGGCCTGGATCACTGCAAAGCAAAATCAAGGTATAGGTCTATTCATCTATGCTACAATCAGTTTAAATGAAATGCTAAGGGGTCGTCAAAGTGTCTATTTCAATCATCGGTTCGGGGGCAATTGGTCTTTTGTATGCTACTTATTTAGTAAAAGGAGGATACGAGGTCACCCTTTATACTCGAACAGAACAACAAGCGAACAGACTAAACGATGATGGTATTGTATTTAGGAACCATCAAGGCTCTTCACATATCTCTATTCGAGCAAAACAGATGCTTGAAAAGACAATTATCTCTGATCCGATTGTTATTGTGGCAGTAAAACAGCATCAACTACATAAGCTTTACCCAGTTCTTGAAAGGAATAGCATGCAAAAGTCGTATATTTTTTTACAAAATGGAATGGGCCACCTTTCGATAGTAGAACGGTTAGCTAATTGTAAGATCATATTCGGGGTTGTCGAGCATGGCGCAATGAAAAGTGCCGATAATCAAGTGCAGCATACGGGTGTTGGAAAAACGAAGTTTTCCTTTCTAGAGGATAAAGATAGGAATGACAATGGTAATATTGAATCGGTCATCTCCTCATGGGCACAAAATGATTTTCCGATTGAAATTGAAGATGATTGGTATCGTATGCTAGCAAAGAAACTAGTCGTTAACGCAGTGATCAATCCGCTTACTTCAATATTTCGAATTAAAAATGGTACACTATTAGCGAATGATTATTATGTGAACTTGATGTGTCACTTATATGAAGAGGCTATTGATGTGTTAGAGTTGCATAACCATCAGGAACTTTGGAATGCTGTCTTATCTATTTGTAAACAAACGAAAGAGAATGAATCTTCAATGTTCAGAGATGTACAAGCAAAGCGAAAAACTGAAATTGATGCGATCAGTGGGTACATAGTAAAAAAAGCTCATCAACAAAAGAAGGCCGTTCCATTTACAGAGTTTGTTTATACAAGTATTAAGGCAATTGAACATGACAATGGACAAACATAAAAAAGGAAGGAAGCCAATATGCTAATTAAGGAATGTACTCTTCCAAAAACAAACGATCTCGTAACAGATTATTTACAAAACGACCAAAAAGCAAACTCGCTTTTTCAATATGATTACACGAATGAACAGGCTTACATTACTCGTCAAAAAGATTTACGTGAATTAGAGTTTCCAAGAGAAGAATTGGCTAACCATTTAGAAGAATTTAATGCAAAATTTACTAACGACCCAAAAGTTTTTGAAAACATTCAAAAGTTAAAAGCAAATGATAGCACTGTTGTCATTACTGGGCAGCAAGCGGGTTTATTAACAGGACCGTTATATACGATCTATAAGGCAATTTCGACAATCCAGCAAGCAAAGCAACTAGAGAAAGTAGTAAACAGTCCAGTCATACCAGTCTTTTGGGTAGCGGGAGAGGATCATGATTTTCAGGAGATAAACCATACTTGGGTAACAACTGAAGGGAAAATGAAGAAAGAAAAATTTCCACAACAATACCCCGATAAACGACCAGTTTCCGAAATTAATTTTCAGCAAAAGGAAATGGAAAAGTGGGTAAAAAATATTTTTGAGGCCTTTGGAGAGTCAGCTTATTCTAAGGACACTTTACAAGTGATCAATGACAAAATACGAAAATCACAATCAATGACCGACTTTTTCATTCATATTATGGTACTATTTTTTGATAAGCACGGTCTTGTGTTTATCGATTCACATAGTAGTGAATTAAGAAACATTGAATCACCTTATTTTCATACACTTATCTCGAAGAATGATGAGCTGCGTTCTGCTCTTGATCAGCAACAAAAGAAAATAATTGAACTGCAATACCCATCTAGTCTTGATATAGATTCATCGTGTGCCCATTTATTTTATCATCACGAAGATGATAGAGAATTATTATATAAAGGTGGAGACTTTTTCCATTTAAAAGATAAGGGATTACAATTTTCACCGAATGAATTAAGCCAAATGTGTGAGCAATATCCTGAACGATTGAGCAACAATGTTGTCACCCGACCATTAATGCAAGACTATTTGTTCCCGACAATCGCGTTTGTCGCAGGACCTGGTGAAATTACATATTGGGCCCAATTAAAACCACTATTTCAAGTGATCAATCGAAAAATGCCTCCAATTGTTCCGCGTATGCACGTAACACTTATCGAACGTGATGTAGATAAGCTACTTGAACGGTTTGAATTGTCTCTTGAAGAAGTTTTAGACTCGGGGGTGCAAGCCTTTCGGGAAAAATGGCTACGCAACCAAAAAGGTCCAGAAGCAGAGGAAACTCTTAATGAGGCTAGACAACATATTGATAATGCTCACGAAAAAATAAGAAAATTCGCTTGGAATAAAGACCATAACTTAGGGCAAATCGCAGAAAAAAACCGCCAGCTTATCTTAGCGCAAATTGATTATATGGAGCACCGGATTGAAAAAATGTACGAACAACAATATTCTACTACTTTAACTGAACTCGATGTTCTTGAAGCGAAAGTAAATCCTAATGATGGCTTGCAAGAACGAATATGGAATGTCTGTTATTTTATTAGCCGTTATGGCTTTGAATTCGTTGATCAACTGTTCACGTTGAAGCACACTAACAAACCGAAGCATTATGCAATTTATTTATAAAATAAGTTGAGAAAAATCTTGCGAATGGCAGGATTTTTCTTTTTTTTGAGGAATTTTAAAAAATGAG
>DKGO01000130.1 GCA_002453315.1 Caryophanales bacterium UBA6768
GTATGCTAATACTATACTTCGTTTTACACTTTAGGCCTCGTCCATTTGTTGCTTTGGTTGGAGAGGAAATTGGTCAAATTAAGATTCTAGAAAAGATTACTCTTTACAGATGTTTAATTCGGGTAAAAAGGTCAGGAGGGATCTTCATGAGTTTAAAACAACTAATATTAAATCGTCATCATTTATTATGGATGTTGTTATTAGTATTGATAGCCAATTTAACATTATATTATTCAACTTTTGGTAAAAATATCGTCCAGGAAAATTCCAACCTGATTGTAATTGGTTCCTTAATCGATATAGCGATTGTTATGCCTATTTTATTTATCTCATGGAGAAAAAAATGGCATTTTAAAAGTATCATCATCGGTATTGCGACCGGACTTATTCTCGTTAGATTCATTATACCAATGGAATATTTACAATCCTTTGTTGCATTGACATGGATTGGATTTGCCATTGAAGGGATAATTTTAATTGCTGAATTATATTTGGTTTTTTCTATATTAAAATACCTTCCAAAAATAATTGAATCGATGAAAAATTGTTCTGTACCAACGGTTTTTAATGCGGCAGCTGCCATTGAAAAGCATTTGAGAACTACTTTTATTATAAAAGTTTTGTACACAGAATTTTTGATGCTATATTATGCTTTGATTAGTTGGTGCAAAGGGCCAAACATTAGGGAAAATGAATTTACACTATATAAAAATTCTAGTTTGATTGCAACCTATGTACTAGCTATCCATAGTATCCTTATAGAAACGATTGTATTACATTGGTGGATATATTCGAAGTTTCCAATCATTTCAATCATTTTGCTTATTTTAAATGTGTATACAATTTTCTTCCTATTGGGAAATTTACAAGTAATTCGTCATAATGCACTCCATTTAAATGAGAAAAGGATGTATTTATCATTTGGATTAATAAAAAGAATGAAAATTGATTGGGAAAATGTTGACGAAATCATTGATGATCCAACTTTTTTACGTCAAAAATTAACGAAAGATACGATAGATTTTATTGCCCGTGATTTAGAACCCACCTATCCAGATGTGATTTTGAAATTAAGCGAACCAACACCAGTATCCTTTATATTTGGTATGGAGAAAAAATATCAGTATGTTGCCATTCGAGTTGATGAATTTCCCCGTTTCAGAAAATATTTACAAGTGTATATAAATTCCAACTAGATGTTCTTCATGTTGGTTTTCCGAATTTTACTTTCCTAAAAATTTAAAAACGTAGTAGCCCAAACTAGGGCTACTACGCTTTTGATTACGCACGATATTTATCATATGGCATTGGATTCCACGTTCGATAAGCCATTTTTTCCTCATCTTGACTCGATGGGAGTTCTTCGAGAATTTTCTTCGCCACATCTAATTCTTTTTCTGCTTCTACCTTATCTTGATACATATATTCATCAGATGTTTTCACTGGTGCTTGTTTTACTTTTTCCTCAAGATTTTCAACAACCATTTCTTGTTGGTCTTTCATGGCATCATATGCTTTAGATATCCATTCAGGTTGAACGTTTCGATCAGTATCAGCATTGAACGTATATGCCTCGTAAATGTCATTGTATATTTTGTCTCCGTTTGTACGAACATCTAAAATGGCATGTTCTAAATCCCTTACGGTTAGCTCCTTAACATCTAATGCTTCCTTACGGTTTGTTCCTCCAAGCCTCGTTTTTGTTGTATAGTAAGGGAAAATTTTCTTAATGATTTTTCCGACATTTGAAACCGCCTCACCATGCTCATCTACCCCTTTAGGTTGAATGCCTTGAATAGCAATTCGAGCTGATTCAGGTCGAACAATTTCTTTCGGTGGCAAAATTCCATGACGAAGTAGTTCACGAATTCCTGTACCAGAAATATTAATACGATAACGTTCATCGTGAGGGCATGATTCTGTAGAGGCTGGTGAACTGCAACGGGTGCAATAAAACACCTCATGGAATAATCGGACATCAATACCTAATTCCTCCGGTGTGAATTCGTCAAATATTGTATGTGATTCATACTTTTGATAAAAGTCACCGACCCCGGCATGGTCCCTCCCAATCAGGGCATGAGTACAGCCGTAGTTTTTCATAATTAAGGCGTGTAAAATCGTTTCGCGTGGACCAGCAAAAATATAAGTGACCCTTAATGGTGCCATCATTGATCTTTCTTTCGGATAATACGTATTTAGCACAGCACGGTATGATAGCATTCTGAATTCATGGCGCGTATATTCGCGTTTTGCCATTTCAACTAATGGTTGAACAAATAAACCATCAACTTCTTCTAAGGCATTTTTATGGATATATTCATGGCCGCGGTGAAGCGGATTAGCCCCGGTAATGAACCCAGCAGTTGTTTTAAACTTTTTCTCTTCATAAAAAAGTTTGAACGTATCTTTTGGTTCTAAACGGATTTTTTCAAAAGGCCCCCAATCGACACGGTGAATTAAAGATATTGGCCCCGCTAATGCAGTATCACCCATTCTACGATAAATCGAGTCGACACCAGGGTGTGAGCGGTCTGTCGTACCAAATAAGTGGGCAGCACGTTTATCTTTATCATATTGAAAAATATCATTTAATGTCATAATTGCAATCGGTAACTTTTCCTCATTTGTCAACACGATTTCATCGCCGACTGATAGAGAACTAATGATTTCCTGATTTTTGTTTCCGATTGGCGCAAAGCTTAATGGGATCGGCCAAACAGTCCCATTCGGAAGTCTGCCTGTTTCTAAAACAGAATTGTATTCTTCCTCATTCATAAATCCTTCATTTGGAGAAAGTACTCCAGTTGCTATCATTTCAACTGTTATGACAGCTTCCAAATCCACCATTATTTTCGGAAGGGTTTCTGCCTGTTTGATAGCATCCTCCTTATCATTTCCCTCTAATACTCGATAAACTAATTTTCCACCATGTGGTTGCTGGGGGAAATGATCAAATGAAATATAATTTTTTGACAATTCAGTTTGAACCATAATTCAAATACCTCCATTCGATTTTTGCAAAGGATGATTCATTCCTTTACCGTCATATATCAATTTCGAAGATTAAATTATAAATTT
The DNA here is from genome assembly GCA_002453315.1 of Caryophanales bacterium UBA6768. Next base: position 3,082 of record DKGO01000130.1, read on the forward strand.
TCAAAATGACAACGGATACAAAAATGACACATGACAATATTACTTAAAATTGTGAACGCTTTGTGAATAAATTTTAACATAATTACAAGTGAATTGAAACACCAGTTGTGCAATCAATCTGTAAGAAAATATAACGGTTTTGTCATACAGATAGTATATATCCATTATTCTCGTCGGTAGGGTCAAGGGAATATCATCTTTTTGTTCACTTGGGAAGGCTACTCAGATGAAAATCGTGAATATGCTAAATTCATCGGAGCAAGGGATGGATGCCCACCTGAAAATCTTAGAAATGCTAAATTCAGATGAGCAAGAGAAGGATGCTCATTTGAAAATCGTGAAAATAGGAAATTCATCGGAGCAAGAGCCGGTTGCTCATTTGAAAATTGTCAAAATATGAAATTCATCGGAGCAAGGGGTGGATGCTCACCCGAGAATCCTACAAATGCCAAATTCAGATGAGCAAGAGGTACATCCAAAATACAAAGAAGTGCGAATCTCAGACGTGCTAGCTATGATCACCCGAAAAATATAAAATATGCGAAATTCTAATGCTTACCTGCAGGGAGATCTAAATCATGAAAAATAGAATTAACTAGAGAAAAAGTGAAATATTAAGTATGATAGCTTAAAAGAAAGGAGAAAAAAGATGAGAGAATCAAGAGAGCAGTGGACATCTAAATTTGGATTTATTTTAGCATCTGCGGGAGCAGCAATTGGTCTTGGGGCAATTTGGAAGTTTCCTTATGTAACGGGAATGAGTGGTGGGGGTGCATTTTTTCTAATTTTTGTAATTTTTACTGTCCTTATCGGTTTACCAATGCTTATTTCCGAATACATTATCGGTAGGGGGACTGGAAAGGAGGCCGTCAGTGCTTATCAGAAGTTAGCCCCAAAAAGTGTTTGGGTATGGATTGGTAGGTTAGGAGTACTTGGCTGTTTTTTACTGTTAACTTTTTACAGTGTTGTTGGTGGTTGGGTACTTATTTACAGTGGCATGAGTATACCTGGACAAATCATTGGTGAAAGTGCTGATTACGGTGCATTATTCGGGTCAATTACATCAAATGCTACGATTACATTGGTCGGTTTATTATTGTTTACGATTGTTAATGTGATTGTCATTTCTTTAGGAATTCAAAATGGGATTGAAAAAGCAAATAAATATATGATGCCATTATTATTCGTCTTTTTTATCATATTAGTTGTGCGCTCACTATCGTTAGAAGGAGCAATGGAAGGAGTTAAATTTTTTCTTGCACCGGACTTTTCTAACATAACAGGTGAAGCGGTATTGTATGCATTGGGACAATCATTTTTCTCTTTGGCTGTTGGATTTTCGTGTATGGTGACCTACAGTTCCTATTTAGATCGGAAGGTGAATTTAACCTCTTCAGCGACAACGGTTGTGGGTATGAATATTTTTGTTTCTCTATTAGCGGGACTGGCAATCTTCCCTGTCGTTTTTGCTCTGGGTTTTGAACCAGCGGAAGGGCCTGGGTTATTGTTTGTTATTTTACCAGCAGCATTTGCCCAGTTACCTTTTGGACAAGTTTTCCTTAGTTTATTTTTGTTATTATTTTTATTTGCTATTTTAACCTCTTCATTTAGTTTGTATGAAATTATTGTTTCCGCATTTACTGCAAGTGGAAAATATTCTAGAAAAAATGTTTCAATTATTCTTGGGATTATTTTATTTATCGCAGCCATTCCAGCGGCACTTTCATCAGGTGTTCTAGCAGATGTTGCCATTTTTGGAAGTAATATATTTGATGCAACGGATTATTTAGTTAGTAATATTATGCTACCTTTAGGAAGTTTGCTAATAGCTATATTTATTATTCATAGGGCGGATCGTTCATTGGTACGTGAACAATATGTCATTGGTGGATCAGAAAATGGTGGCTTATATCCACTATGGAGAGTTTTAATGACGTTTGTTGTACCAGTAACCATTATCATCGTTTTTGTTAATACTTTAGGTATTTTTAATTAATAATATACAGGTAATTGTTTATATTATCGCTTTTTTTAGATTAAATATGTTAATTTACTTGCAATTTACTCTAGTTCGGGTTAAAGTAAAGGATAGCAAAAGGCAATTGAAGGTTTTAATACTTTACGATCTCTTTAACAAGTGGTGTAAAAGTATTTGATTCAATTACTTTGCACGATATTTGTATAAGGAGGTCATTCAATTGATGACTGGTAAAGTTAAATGGTTTAACGCAGAGAAAGGTTTTGGATTTATCGAGCGTGAAGACGGTGACGATGTATTCGTACATTTCTCGGCTATCCAATCTGAAGGTTTTAAAACACTTGAAGAAGGTCAAGACGTTGAATTCGAAATTGTCGAAGGCAACCGTGGACCACAAGCAGCTAACGTTTCTGCTCTATAATTCACAAACGCTAAAAAGCTTATCTCTTATGGAGGTAGGCTTTTTTAATATTCGGAAAAACTTACATTTGTCGTCCTTGTTGTAGGTGGTTTACCTGCTGAAACCACGACTTTAGTCGTAAGAAGTTCAATGGTACATTTTTGGATTACAATAAAAGCAAGCACACTATTTGGATTCCCTTCTCGATGTGAAATTGTTAGAGAAGGTAGTTCAAAAGCCATTTGAGTTCCCTTCTCCATGTAAAATTTCCAACGTGAGAAGCCCCTTTCGTTGGATTTTGATGAAGATAGCGATGAAATTCCAACGTGAGAATCCCCTTGCGTCGGGATTTAATGATGATGGTGTTGAATTTCCAACGTGAGAAGTCCCTTG
>DKGO01000128.1 GCA_002453315.1 Caryophanales bacterium UBA6768
TGCTAGAAGGCTTCATTTCTTAAATAACTCCAGTAACCCCGATAATCCAGCAACAATAAATCAGGCAATGGTGGCAGGTGTTGAACTTGTTTATTTCATCGCCTTCATTATTGCTGTTGTTGCGGTTGTTATGGCATTAAGGGTATATCGCGCAAGTCCCGGGGAAAATGAGAATACAATTAGAAAGTAAATAGAAATAAGCGGCACAACTAGATTGTTTTGCCGCTTTTCCTTATAAAAAATTGAGTTTTTGATTCATTAATACCAACAAACTTACATAGTTCCTTACTTAAAATTTAATTCTCCTCTATTCGCCATTCACAAATAATCGATAATTGTCCACCATCAAGTTGCCCGCTAATCTTGCCGTTCATTTTTTCCATAAAACTCTTCACAATCGACAAACCCAATCCTGTACTATTACCTAACCTAGATTGATCTGCCATATAAAATCGATCAAACATCCGATTAACATCTTTTTCAGTTAATGAATGGGTATCATTTTTTACAATAAGTCTTGCCTTTGATTCCTTTTCTTCAAGGAGGATGACTATATTTCCATCAGAGTGGATAATCGCATTGGAAACTAAATTTTCTATAACCCTTTTTACGGCCGATTCGTCTGAAATGATGTTGACATCATATTCTGGCATTTGAATGATTGGTTTCAAGTTTTTTTCGTTAAAACGATCATAAAAACTCATTAAAATCTCGATGATAACTTTTTTTATATTTATTGGTTCAGACTTTAAATAATCCGTTGATTCAATGATGCTCAGATCAAAAAAGTCATTTAATAGTGTTTCCAGTCTGTTCGCACGATTTTCCGCAATGGATAATAATTTCTCCCTTTCCTCAGATGAAATGTCTATCGCCTTAGCCATCTGAATATAACCTAAAATGGAAGTTAACGGTGTTCTTAAATCATGCGACATATTCGCAATTAACTTCTGTTGCTCTTGTTCAAAATGGATCCTTTTTTTATTTTCGGTTACGTATAAATCAATTAATCTGTTGATTTCCAACCCTAAGCCTTCAATATTATTATCAAAAAGAGCCATATCAATTTTTTTGTTAGTTATTCGATTATTATAGTGTTGTAACTGCATTCTCACCTTTTTTACTTCTTTTTTAAATGCAACTAAGCGAGTGAACAAACATACTGTTATTAAAAAAATGACGATTGTTACAGATAACATTTTCTCCACCCACTTACCAACGATTATTTAATTTCTTTTCGTTTAAAAATGTACACGCCACACAAGGTAAAAAACATCCATGTAATTCCTCCGATTAGAAGGGATTTAATCAATTCACCGTTTGTCAACGTATAGTTAAATACATAACTGAATTGATAAAAAATCGTATGATGATAAAAGGCAGCAAGAATTGATGAAAAATCGGAAAATACTCTTACAACATCGATTAAAAGGGATAGTACAATAGAAAGAATAATCGTTTTCCCACTATCTTCCGTTACGATAGCAATTAACATGATAATAGATGTAAATCCTAGTAATTGCAATGTGAATAAACTGTATCCCCTACCGAGATATATTAGGTTAGTGATACCTAATATTTCCCCTCGTCCAAATAAAATGACGATGATAATGGCTGTTAACAATGGTATGATAACCGTAATAAGAATTGATCCAAATGAAAAAGCAAGGAACTTTGCTATGAAAATATGGTTCCTTTTATTCCCGCTAATGATTTGATTTTTGATAACACCACTTTGTGAAAATTCCGTTGAAATATAAAAACCAGCGAACGTACATACAACCAGATTTAAAATTAATGTTGCTGTAAATGTCGATAAAGCGTTTAACTCGCTTAAACCTGCACTGTCAAAAGCAGTACCTTCCATCATCCACCAATCCGTAATAACTAGAATATGTAACAATAAACTTAACCCTGTTATTGTCACAATTAAAACCCAAAATGTTTTATTCCGTTGTAATTTATAAAATTCAGCTCTCATCAGATTATTCATTTGCTATCCCTCCTACTAGACTTGTAAAATAGCCTTCAAGACTGTCGCCGTTATGTGACAGGTGTTCAATGATAAGGCCATTGTCTGTTAATGCCCGGGAAACTGTATGAACATCGTCCAAGAGATGATATAGTTTTATCGTACCATCTGGCATCACCTCAAAATCTGTCGTGGAAAAGATATCCTCCAATATGATTGCACCTTTTGCCGGTTGATCAACTTTGATCCGCAAATGTTGTCTGCATTTTTCATCTAATTCTTTTGCTGAAAGTTCTTCTAACAATTTTCCTTCATGGATAATGCCAAAAAACGTGGCTAACTGATGAAGTTCATTTAATATATGACTTGATATTATAACGGTAAGTCCCTTTTCTCGGTTTAGTTTTCTTATTAATTCCCTAAATTCAACAATTCCCATCGGATCCAGGCCGTTGGTAGGCTCATCGAGAATCAAGAATTCCGGATCACTAAGTAATGCAATTCCAAGTCCGAGTCTTTGTTTCATTCCAAGGGAGAAATTTTTCACTTTTTTCTTACCTGTATCCCTAAGCCCTACAAGTTCCAATGTATTTATGATACAGTCCTTACCGGGAATACCTTTTTGTAATCGATGAACCTCTAAATTTTCAAATGCATTCATGTTTGGAAAAAGGGCTGGGGTTTCGATAATTGCCCCCATTCTTTTTTGTCCCTCACTAATCGTCAGTGGGTTATCGTTACCAAACAGGTCAATTGATCCATTTGTTGGAAAGGCAAGCCCTGTTACTAAACGTAACAACGTTGATTTTCCAGCACCATTTTGACCAATTAACCCATAGATTTCGCCTTTTTTTACGTTAACATTGATATTCTGAATGGCGAAATCATGGTTATACTTTTTTGAAAGCTGATTTGTTCTTAAGATATATTGACTCAACTAATTAACCTCCTTATTTGTTCTACATTTAGTATGAGGTATAAAACATAAGAAAGGCTTAAAACAATCCTTAAGAAAACCTTAAGATTTAAGACGATAACCCATTCCCCAAATTGTTTCGATATATTCTTCATTTGGGTTTGCCCGAGAAAGTTTGTTTCGTAAATTACTCATATGAACATTTATTGTGTTATCATCTCCGTAGAATGGTTCATGCCATACACTTTCAAAAAGATTGGATTTTGAAAACACCTTGTTTGGGGATGTCATTAATAGAACTAATATTGCATATTCAAGGGCAGTCAATGTGAGACTTTTACCATTTACAGTAACCACTTTTGCTTCCAAATCTAGTTGAATGTCTTTATGAACTAACTGATTTATCTTTAATGTTTCATAAGGTTGTTTGTATCTTCTTAATAAAGAATCAATCCTTGCAGACACTTCCTCTACATCAAAAGGTTTTGCAATAAAATCATCAGCGCCAGAACGTAAACCTTTAACCTTTGTCTGCTGTTCGCTTTTAGCTGAAATAATAATTACTGGGATAGAACCTTTAGATCTTATTGCCTCAAGAATCTCTTCTCCCGCCATCCCTGGAAGCATTAAGTCTAATAATACTAAGTCCCATTCCTGTTTCTCTAAATAAATCATTGCCTCCGTTCCAGAGTAGGCTGGCTGCGGGAAATAATTACTCTTTTTCACAATTTTGCAAAGCAATTGATTTATATCATCGTCATCTTCAACAATTAGAATTTTTATTTTCTGTTCCATTTTTTCTCCCTTTCTATTTTTATTATGAAGAAAAACTACTCATACACTGACAGGATACGGCTGACATAGTAAATGATCTTCCTTTTCTCCATTTTTATGAGGATAATCTTTTAGATTCCCTTCATATACTAATTGTAAGTTAAATATTTCCTGCAACTCATGCGGTGCAATTAGTGATAAAGGCTTTTTAAAATTTATAGATGTACCTTCTTTTAGAACACATGCTACAAATTGAGAACAGAAAAAGGCATTTTTTCTGTTAATCGGTCTGTTTATTATAACACCTAATAACCCCAAAATATGATAACGGTATTCTTGTTTTTTTGCTTCTATATCCCGGATAAATTGTTTCATTTTGTCATATCCATCTTCTGTTACTTCAAATGAATAAATAGCACAATTGGCTTGTTTAAACAAATTGCTATCGATATCTTCCTTGACAAATCCTCCAATGAAGGGATTTCTAACATTTTTTCTCCCAAAACTATATACTTCTGATAGTTTCGAATTGAATGTTATTGATGCATGATTGTACGGTTTTTTAGTATAGATCTTAATCATTTTAGTAAATAATGTCCCTGTATCTGTTAATAGAATATATCCCTTATTTGCAATCATAACTCATCTCCTAAACAAATATTAAAAAATCACTTATTATGTATACTTTACAACTGAAATCATAAGAAAGACTAAATAGATTCCTTAAGAAAACCTTAAGATTATAAATAAAATAGTAGCCATTTTAGGGCTTACGTATCGGTGTGGTTTTATAAGGTACCCGAACTTTTCCCTAATCTGCTCCTTAATTTTAAATACTTTTTTATCTAAAGGGGTTGAACCAGCCATTTCATTTTAAAGATTAATGATATGGGAAAACTCATCATTCCAAATCTTTATCAGTCGCAGTGAAAAAGAAGCCCCACCCCCATGGGTTGCTGTAATGAAAAAATTATAATATGCCAACACTAGCTAAGAATCAAAAAGGTTCCAAAGGTTTGAAACCTCGGAACCTTTGATCATTTCATTTCAGATGAAGCAACTGTCTCCACCGTTGGTAGATAGATTAGTGACTTAAACAGATCCCCATCAATGTTTATTTCGAATTTCCCATTTTGGTTTTCGATAAGGCTTTTTGTAATTGATAATCCAAGTCCACTTCCATGACCAGTTCTCGATTCATCCCCGCGTTTGAATCTTTCCATTAATTCCTCTTCAGTAATGTTCAATTCATATTTAGAAATATTTTTAAAACTAATAAGTGTTTCGGCACTTTTTTGAGTAATATCGATATATACCCTTGAACCTTCTAGTGCATAGTTAAAAATATTAGTTAAAATGTTTTCAATGGAGCGCCAGAGTAATTTCCCATCTGCGATGATATACATGTGCTCCTTTGGATAATTAAATTTAAAAGAGAAATTTTTTTCAGAGATTTGTTCACTTAACTCGCCAATTCCTTGATTGATTAAAGCTACAATATCAATTTCCTGTAAATCAACAGGTATATCACCACTTGAAGCTTTTGCAGCAGCAAATAAATCATCTATCAACACTTTCATTCGTT
>DKGO01000036.1 GCA_002453315.1 Caryophanales bacterium UBA6768
CGTTCCCTAGAAGGGACTTTTCTCGGTGGATGTCTGTACAGTGGTAAGCTTGCTGGAAAAGGAGTCGTTCAGTTTTTGCAATAATAATTAATGAAGTAGATTTAAAAGGGGGGATTTTAGAATGAAAACAAAAACTTTTAGATCAATGTTCAATCACGCGTTAGACAACAAAATTAATGCTTTCATACAACAACATCATATAGAAGTAGTGGATATTAAGTTTTCTGTTTCGATTTTTGATATAGGTGCGATGATTTTGTATAAAGAATCGGTGTAACGCTGCAATAGTAAAGCCTTATTTAATTTGTTGTATTAATCTGTTAAAAATATTTTTCAGCTTACCCTTTCAAACCGATAAAAATGTTAATAAGTCATATTGGAAATTCAACGACGCTGTTTAATAATACTTGCTATCCCTTTAGTCACGTGATAAAGTATAGGATAGATATTTTGTTTGTGTAAGAGAGGAAGCGATTTGATGGCAACAGCAGTCAACGTATTATTAATTATTAATGCAATTATAATGGTTGTTTTCATTGTTTTACAGTCTGGAAAAAGTGCGGGATTATCCGGGGCGATTTCCGGCGGTGCAGAACAATTATTCGGTAAACAAAAAGCACGAGGATTAGATTTATTTTTACATCGTGGAACGGTCATAACAGCTACATTATTCTTTGTTCTCGCTTTTATTAGTGCATATGTTATTTAATAATTAATATGAAACTTCCCTTATGACACTTGTGTGATAAGGGATTTTTTAATTTATAAGTGGGAAAACTTTGACTAGTGAGGGGAAACAATTGAAAATAAAACAACCAGAACCATTTTTATTTGAAGCAGGCTCAAGGGCAGTTCTATTATTACACGGGTTTACAGGTCATTCTGCAGATGTACGTATGCTAGGTAGATTTTTGGAGAAAAAAGGATATACTTCTTATGCACCAATTTATCGTGGTCATGGTCTTACACCAGGAGACCTTGTAAAAACATCACCAGAAGATTGGTGGGAGGATGCACAAAAGGCATTTCAATTTTTACAAGAAAAAGGTTATCAAGAAATAGCAGTTGCCGGCCTATCCATGGGAGCTGTATTTTCATTGAAATTAGCGTTAGAACAAAAAGTGAAGGCAGTCATTCCAATGTGTGCACCGATGATTTTTGATAATAAACATCGTTTGGAAAAAGCATTTCACTACTATGCGATCCATTTCAAAAAATCAGAAGGAAAAGATGAAGCAACGATAGAAATAGAGATCGAGTCACTGATGAAAGAAACAACTACAATTTTTCAATTGATTGCTATATCAAATGAACAATTGCGTGATCGTATAAATGAAATTACTTCACCGATTTTGATTGCTCAGGCAAGAAAAGATGTTGTCATTAATCCAGAAAGTGCTAATTATTTATATGATCATGTACAATCGGAACAAAAAAAGTTAATTTGGTATGAACAATCAGGTCATGTTGTGACAATCGGTCCGGAAAAGGAGCAGCTTCATGAAGACATTTATACGTTTTTACAATCCCTAAATTGGGAACAATAATAAACATACAACAAAGAGCTACATTGAAAGAAGGTGAAATGAATGGAAAATACATTACAAAAAGATATTATTACATTTTTACAAGAAAGTGGGACAAAACCATTACTCATTCAAGAAATAGAAGAGGCTTTTGAATTCACATCTTCCGAAGAATTTAAACAACTTGTCATCGCATTGACTGAATTAGAAGAACATGGTCTGCTGGTTCGGACGCGAAAAAACCGCTATGGTTTACCGGAAAAAATGAATTTAATTCGGGGTAAAATAGAAATGAACCGTAAAGGATTTGCTTTCTTAATTCCCGAAGATGAGACACAAGATGATATTTATATTCACTCATCTGATTTAGATTCAGCCATGCACAATGATAAAGTGATTGTTCGGATAGAAAGAAAAAAGTCCTTTGATAAACGGACAGAGGGAGTTGTCATTCGGATTGTTGAAAGGGCTGTTCAACAAATAGTTGGAACGTTTGAATTAAGTCGATCATTTGGCTTTGTCATTCCTGATGATACGAGAATGGCGCATGATATTTTCATACCTAAGGAACAAATTAATGGGGCAGTGACAGGTCATAAAGTTATTGTAGACATTACATCCTATCCGGAAGAGCGAAAAAGTGCCGAAGGAATGGTGACACAAATTTTAGGCCATAAAAATGATCCCGGTGTTGATATTTTATCAATTATTTATAAACATGGGATCAAATTGGACTTCCCTGAAAGTGTCTTAGAACATGCGGCGAATGTGCCTGAGGAGATTACAGCTGACGATCTTAATGGTCGCCGTGATTTGCGCGAGGAACAAATCGTTACGATTGACGGTGCTGATGCAAAAGATTTGGATGATGCGGTAAGAGTGGAGCAATTGGACAACGGGAATTTTTTATTAGGAGTTTACATTGCCGATGTTAGTTATTACGTAGATGAAGGATCTGCTATTGACAAAGAAGCATCGGAGCGGGGGACAAGTGTTTATTTAGTTGATCGGGTTATTCCGATGATCCCCCATCGCCTATCAAACGGAATTTGTTCATTGAATCGTGGAGTAGATCGACTGACATTAAGCTGTGAAATGGAAATTAATGATCGAGGTGAAATTGTCGGTCATGAAATTTTTCAAGCGGTCATTAGAACGACGGAACGAATGACATATGAAGCTGTGAATAAAATTTTAGTCGATGATGATGAATCACTTAAGAAACAATATGCTGAATTAACCCCGATGTTCAAAAGGATGGAAAAATTAGCACAAATTTTACGACGAAAACGAATGAAACGTGGTGCGATTGATTTTGACTTTAAAGAGGCAAAAGTGTTAGTTGATGAAGATGGAAAAGCGGAAGATGTTGTCATTCGTGAACGTTCTGTCGGTGAAAAACTCATTGAAGAATTTATGTTATGTGCGAATGAAACAATCGCAGAACATTTCCATTGGATGGATGTACCTTTTATCCATCGGATTCACGAAGCACCTGATGAAGGAAAGTTGGAACATTTTTTTCAGTTTTTAGCTAGTCTTGGAATCATTGTAAAGGGAACAACAAATGATGTTCATCCATTAGAACTACAAAAAGTATTAGAACGTGTCAAAGGTGAAAAAGAAGAATTAGTTATTTCTAAATTAATGCTTCGTTCAATGAAACAGGCAAAATATGACCCAACGAGTATTGGGCATTTCGGATTGTCGACGGAATTTTATACACATTTTACGTCACCAATCCGACGTTATCCAGATTTAACGGTCCATCGACTTATTCGCACATATTTATTGCATGGTGATTTAAACGATAAGACTTTAAGTAAATGGAAAAAATTATTACCTTTAATCGCAAAACACTCATCAGCAATGGAACGTGCTGCCATTGAAACAGAACGAGATGTCGATGATTTAAAGAAGGCAGAATATATGTTAGATAAAATAGGCGAAACATTTACTGGTATTATTGGTTCCGTCACAAGCTTTGGTTTATTTGTGGAACTTGATAATACGGTAGAGGGACTTGTCCATGTGAGTTACATGACAGATGACTATTACCATTTTTCCGAACAACATCATGCATTAATTGGCGAACGAACTGGAAAAGTGTATCGAATTGGTGAAGAAGTCGAAGTTCGGGTAATTAATGTGAATATGGAAGAGCATGCCATCGATTTTGAGCTAGTAGATTAAATGAATATTAAAAAAGAGATGATTTTTCGTGAAAATTTTAAAATGGGATAAAATGATTTAGGGGGAACGAAAGTAATGTCTAAACGAAATGATAAACCAATTGCACAAAATCGGAGAGCTTCCCACGATTATTTTATTGAAGAGACCTATGAGGCGGGTATTGTGTTAAAAGGAACAGAAATTAAATCAATTCGAGCAGGAAGGGTTAGTTTAAAGGATGCTCACTGCCGAATAGTTAATGGGGAAGCTGAACTCATTAATATGCATATTGCCACTTATGAGCAAGGAAACCGATTTAATCACGACCCGACAAGAACGAGGAAACTATTGCTGCATCGAAAAGAAATAAACAAATTAATCGGTTTAACGAATCAAAAGGGATATACGTTAGTCCCGTTAAAGCTCTATGTAAAAAATGGCTTTGCTAAAGTGTTAATTGGTTTAGGAAAAGGGAAAAAGCAACATGATAAACGAGAAGATTTGAAACAAAAGCAAATGAAACGTGATATTGACCGGGCAATGAAAGAGATTAATCAGTAAATTTAACGTGTTGGAAAACTTTTGTCGAAAATACAATAATTGTTTTTAAGCCAGCACCTTGAATTAGAATGTGTTTATGTTATACTTAATGGTGCACATGAATTGTGTGCATTAGCTCATCTCATGTCGAGATGCCTTCTATTTAAAGGGGACGTTTCGGATTCGACAGGGGTAGGTTGAGCTTGGGTGGCGCGTCGAGGTGACGGCTCGTAAAACGTCAAACGCCTTTAACTGGCAAAGAAGAAAATTTCGCTTTAGCTGCTTAATTGCACTAAAGGACTCTTCCGGTTATCTCCCGTGTAATCGTGCAAGAGTCTCACTAATAGCGGGATAAACATTCATCCTCCGTCTGCGGATAGAGTGTTGAAACCAATCAGACTAGCTGTTTGGAAGCCTGTTGGTAGGCCGACAAACATGCGAAAGATAATATACCAACTACACGTGTAGAAGCTTAAGTGGCAATATCCTTGGACGTGGGTTCAATTAGTAAAATAGTTGCCTTTTGTAGTAATACAAAAGTGAAAATTCGGCTTTATCGGTGAAACCTAAGTTGTTTTTTGATTTAAACTAGAACAATAAGGCAATACCGAGTGGTATGTGGAGCAATCCAACAGCCATGTATCGACTTATAGGCTGCCTGCGTTCGAGGTAGTACTAGGATACAGAATGATATTCCAAAATGGAATAAATATATATTTTGTATAAGACGCCGAGGAACCTATCAATGGTAGGTTCAAGATATAGTCAGTGCCATCTCGAAAGAATGGAAGAGCACGTCCCACCGTCTCCATAATTGAATTTCATATCAATCATTGTCAAAACCCTTGGTATCAGGGGTTTTTTGATTTGGTTAAAATGCGAGTGGTGTCATGTCAATGACGGTAGGTTTACTTATTTCAGTATAGAATTGATTATATAAATTGTATATAGAAAAGTGGAAGCAATCCACTAGATGCATTGAGAGCAAAAAGTCTAACGCTGGGATCTCCCACATATGTAAGGGAGTCGTTGACCGTAATGAAAAGTGTGATTTTGCGAAAATGACTGCATCAGGGGGTTGTTGACGTAATGAAAAGAGTGATTATGCGAAAATGGTTACATCAAGAGGGTCGTTGACGTAATGGAAAGTGTGATTATGCAAAAATGGTTACATCAAGAGGGTTGTTGACGTAATGAAAAGTGTGATTTTGCGAAAATGACTGCATCAGGGGGTTGTTGACGTAATGAAAAGAGTGATTATGCGAAAATGGTTACATCAAGAGGGTCGTTGTCGTAATGAAAAGTGTGATTTAGCAAAAATGACTGCATCTTGGATGCATTTAGGAAAAAAAGTCTAATGCAGGATTGGATTGATTGAATTGAATGTAGTAAATGAAAAAGAAAAAGGGCAAGGGTAAGAGGAATAGTAGTAGTAAAGTATTAGAAGTTTCCAATTCGATTATTTTATAGCTAATATATGTGTATTTAAAACTGTGGTCAATCTCCCACTTTCTACATACATATTCATTTTTATTTATAAATTACTAAAAGTGCCCAACACCTTGATAGTATAAGGATTGGGTAATTTTTTCATTCATATTATTTACATATTATGTTGAAAATCTATACAAAAACTACATTTTAGATAATTTTTGCATGTTTTGTGGTATACTTATACATTAAGGAAAAGGTTTTATAAAGATGATTATAGATAATTTGATATAATTCTTAATTACTAATACTCTATTTGACGATTTGAGGGACATAATATGCACTTTTCTAAAGAAGAACTAACTAATCTACAAGCAAATCTAAAAGTAAAGAATTATAGGGTGGCATTAGACAATGTGTTTCATGCTGTCTTAATAGCAAATCACAAGCATGAAATTGTTTATACTAATAAATCCTTTTTGGAGAGGTCTTCATATGATTTCAGTGAGTTGGTAAGTCAAAAACCAACAATTTTTCATCGGAATTTAGATAACGAAAAAATAGATAAGTTCGAAAAGGCGATGGACACTTTTTCTGAATGGGAATCAGATGTTTGGTTTCGCAGTAAAAATGGAAAATTCACTTTACAATCACTTAAAGTGATGAAAATAATGAATGAAGACAATACATATTTTAATTATGTTTATTTATATGAATCAATTTCATAATTACTC
>DKGO01000132.1 GCA_002453315.1 Caryophanales bacterium UBA6768
AAAGGTGAAATTGTTTTGATTCAAAAAAAATTGGCATTGTACCGATATTGTATAATAAGGGGCAAGATATACGTGAATTCATTAACCATTAATAAAATTAAAGCAATCATGAAACAACAAAACATGAATGATGATTTACTACAACAATTAAAAAAAGATCACCGAAAAGGTGTACGGCAATTAGTAACCAGTTACGAAAAAAAACTACAAAAAGAACAAGACAAATTAGATAGTTTTCTTTCATTACAACAATTTGACCAAAAATTTCGACAAATGCCAACCGATTATTTAGCTGGTGTTGATGAGGCGGGCCGGGGCCCACTTGCAGGACCTGTTGTTGCTGCCGCGGTAATTTTACCCCCATCCATTCAATTAATAGGTATCAACGATTCGAAGCAACTGTCGGAAAATAGTCGTCAATTATTTTATGAAAAAATAGTTGCGGAAGCCATTAGTTATTATGTGGCTATAATTGATAATGAAACGATTGATAAATTAAATATATATGAAGCAACAAAAAAGGCGATGATGAAAGCCTTAACCGAATTAAAAGTGGTACCTCCCATTGCCTTAATCGATGCTGTCCCATTACATTTAGAGGCAATAAAGACAAAATCGATTGTTAAAGGGGATGAAAAAAGTTTATCCATAGCTGCGGCCAGTATTTTGGCTAAGGTGACACGAGATCAATTGATGGGAAAACTCGATTCACAATATCCACAATTTGAATTTGCAAAAAATAAAGGATATGGAACGAAAGGTCATTTGGAAGCATTAAAAATACACGGAAGTACTCCATATCATCGTCAGTCCTTTTCACCAGTCAGTCAGTATGAGAAAATGTCATAAAAAAGAAGGTAGTCATTATGAATATCCCAAATATCCAACTTAATAAAAGTTCAGAGGCCGCTAATCGTGTATTAGTATTACGGGATGGCAATATTGTTGTTGGAAAAATCACAAAGATTTATTCAAATCAACAAGCAGAAATTCAAATTGGAAATCACAAGGTAACAGCAAAAGTATTGACACCATTAACGATAGGGGAAAGGTACTTTTTTCAAGTACAACAAAATGAACATCAAGTACAGTTAAAAGTAATCGGCAATGCATTAAAACAAAATCAAACTATAAATGTTACTGATTTACTACAACGATTGGGCCTAAAAGTGACAAAACAAAATATTCAATTTGTTCAATCGTTAATTAATGAAAAAATTCCTTTTAATCAAGCCCAAATTTCACAAGCATTACGGCTTTTAGAGGGGCTTAATAACTCATTATCAGCGGGAAATTCACAACAAATATTACAACATCTGATAGCCAATAAATTGCCGATAACAGAATCTGTATATCAATCATTACTAGCATTACATCAAAGTTCGGTTTCAGATTCAATGAATGAACTATTTCAGCAATTTCAAAAAATGGGCACATTGACGGAAGCGCAAAAAAACCTATATCACATGTTAAATTTCTTATTGAATAAGGAAAAATTACAGCCATTACAACAGCAGCAACTTTTAAACATCCAAAATGGCACGTTGATTCAAAATATTTTTTCAAAATTTTCATCAACACAGCAACAAACTTTGTTTCAATTAGTTCAACAATTAGGATTGGTGTCATCAAACATATCATTTACTGAATGGAATATACAGCTTCAACAGGCTTTACAAATGACATCAGGCCAATCTAGCTCAACTACAGCAGGCCCCCAGCTTTTCAACCAATCAGTTGAGCAAATACTACAAGAAATGTCTGTTTTAGTGAATAATCGTACTGAAATCCAAACTATTATTCAATCAATCATGAATACATTTTTCCCATCTGAATCCAATCAACAATTAACTATTTCTCAACATTCAGCATTAAAAAATATCATCCAACAGCAGTTATTTCCGTTATTACCAGAAAAGTCCCAGCATCAATTACAAACTATGATATCGACTAATCAACAACAGCTATCAGCCCAATTGCATTCATTTTTAACAATGCTATCACACCCAAATACTGTCGATCTTCTCCATACACTATCAACAACAATGATAAATAATAAATGGGTGATTCCAAATTCGGAGCAAGGACATTTTTTATCAATCATTCATCAGTATGCTGCGATGCTCGGACTTTCAGATGAATTTCAATTGGCTGAACAAATAAAAGGTCAATTGCACCAAATGACTCGGTCGGCAGATTTTACAGTAGACCGACAGGCCCACTCAATAAAATCGCTGTTATTACAAATAATACAACAGGGTAATGGGTTAGGGGCGACAGATAAAGCACTACAGCTATTACACTTTATCAATGGAATGCAATTGCAATCTATTCAGGAGTCCCCGCATTTATTCCAGGCTTTATTACAATTACCGGGGGATAAATTTGGTGCTTTTAACGATATCACGATGCAATTCGAAGGACAAAAAATGAAAGATGGGAAATTGAATCCAGAATTTTGTCGGATTTTATTTGTTTTAAATTTAGCCAATATAGATGATACTATTATCGATATGCATGTACAAAAAAGAATGATTTCGATGACGATTTTCAATGATAAGGTAACAGGTCAATCGATAACATTACTCGAAAAGCCATTGAGAAATAATCTAGAGTCATTAAATTTTCAGTTATCATCAATTAAAATTAAACCATTAAAAGCAAGAGAAGAAACTGGCCAAATCAATGAGACCCACCCTAGAGAATGGCCACAGGGTGAAGGGATTGAATTTTTCGTATGAAGCACTTTCAGAAAAAAGCAGCGACATTATCTTATAATCAAACTAAAGATTCAGCCCCTCGTGTGACAGCCCAAGGAAGGGGATTAACTGCGGAAAACATTATTCAAGTGGCCAAAAATAATGAGATCCCTATTTTAGAAGATCCATCACTAGTAGAAATTTTGCAGGATGTTAATATCAATGAGACAATACCAGATGAACTGTATGAAGTGGTTGCCGAGGTATACGCTTTCATTTATCAATTAGATAAAATGAGTAGAACCTAATTGTGTCGATTAAAGTATTATCATTTGTGAAAAGTGTTGCTTTTTACTACAATAATAGACATGCAGTTAATTTTAAAAACGGAGGCTTTTAGAATGAACATTCATGAATATCAAGGTAAAAATATATTACGACAATATGGTGTGAACGTTCCAGAAGGACATGTTGCCTATTCTGTTGATGAAGCAGTAGAATATGCAAAACGTTTAAACAGTGATGTAAAGGTCGTAAAAGCACAAATACATGCTGGTGGACGTGGGAAAGCTGGCGGTGTTAAAGTTGCAAAAAATTTAGAGGAAGTTCGTACATATGCAAAAGAAATTTTAGGCAAGGTACTCGTTACTCCACAAACAGGACCAGAAGGTAAAGAGGTTAAAAGACTGTTAATTGAAGAGGGATGTAATATTGATGAAGAGTATTACATTGGTCTCGTCCTAGACAGAAACATTTCTAAAATTGTTCTAATGGGTTCTGAAGAAGGTGGTATGGAAATCGAAGAGGTTGCCGCAGAATCACCTGAGAAAATTTTTAAAGAAGTCATTGATCCAGCCGTTGGATTAACAGGATTTCAAGCGAGAAGATTAGCATTTAATTTGAACTTCCCTGATAAAGTAATTAATAAAGTGGCAAACTTGTTAATTAATTTATATAAAGCCTTTGTCGATAAAGACTGTATGATTGCAGAAATCAATCCTTTAGTAACGACAAAAGAAGGGGACGTATTAGCACTAGATGCAAAAATTAACTTTGATGGCAATGCGTTATATCGTCAGAAAGATATATTAGAACTTCGTGATTTGGATGAAGAAGATCAAAACGAAATTGAAGCATCGAAATTTGATTTAAGCTATATTCAGTTAGATGGAAACATTGGCTGTATGGTGAATGGTGCAGGCCTTGCGATGGCAACAATGGATATTATTAAACATGAAGGTGGAAATCCGGCTAACTTCTTAGATGTTGGTGGAGACGCAACACCGGAAAAAGTTGCTGAAGCATTTAAAATCATCTTATCTGATGATGATGTTAAAGGAATATTAGTTAATGTGTTCGGTGGCATTATGAAATGTGACTACATTGCTGAGGGAATTATTTCAGCAACGAAACAACTAGACTTAAAAATTCCTCTCGTTGTTCGCTTAGAAGGAACAAATGTAGATAAAGGAAAACAACTGTTAAATGAATCTGGACTAAATATTACGGCCGCAGATTCAATGGGAGACGGGGCAAGAAAAATTGTTCAAGCAGTTAAAAATGCCTAATTGAAAAAATTCAAAATAGTGAGTCATGGAAAGGACGTTTCTTAAAAATGAGTATTTATGTTGATAAAGATACGAAAGTAATAGTCCAAGGAATTACTGGTTCCGCTGGATTAGACCACACAGAACAAATGATTAAATATGGAACAAAAATTGTCGGAGGGGTGACACCAACCAAAGGTGGAACAACGGTATTAGGTGTTCCCGTTTTTAATACGGTAGAAGATGCTGTCAAAGAAACAGGAGCAACAGTGTCAATTATTTATGTACCTGCCCCATTTGCGGCTGACGCTATTATGGAGGCTACTGATGCTGGTTTAGATTTAACTATTTGTATCACGGAGCATATTCCTGTTTCAGACATGATTACAGTTAAAAATTACATGAAAGGGAAAAAGACACACCTTATTGGTCCTAATTGCCCGGGTGTCATTACGGCAGATGAATGTAAAATTGGCATTATGCCAGGATATATTCATGAAAAAGGACATATTGGAGTTGTTTCCCGTTCAGGAACACTCACATATGAAGCCGTACACCAACTATCCCAAGCAGGATATGGGCAAACAACAGCAGTAGGAATCGGTGGTGACCCTGTTAATGGGACATCATTTATTGATGTGTTAAAAGAATTTAATGAAGATCCGGACACATATGCAGTGATGATGATTGGTGAAATTGGTGGTACAGCCGAAGAAGAAGCCGCAAGATGGATTAAAGATAATATGACAAAGCCTGTAGCAGGTTTTATTGGTGGTGCAACTGCCCCTCCAGGAAAAAGAATGGGGCATGCTGGTGCGATTATTTCTGGTGGAGAAGGAACAGCAGCTGAAAAGAAACGTGTTATGGGAGAATGTGGGATTGCCGTTTCCGAATCTCCAGCGAGAATGGGCGAAACAATGATTGAATTGTTACAGTCCAAAGGTATTGCAGAAAAATGTAAAACACAATAATTGAATAAGAACCTGATTTTTTTCAGGTTCTTATTTAAACAAGTAAATTGACGGCGCTTACATTATTAATAATGAAAGGAAGTATGCTATGGATGAAAAGAGAAAAAGACTAATTCATTTGAGCCGCATCCCCTATATGTCTAGAAGAATGATTTTCAAATTATTAAAAAAAGATCCCTCATTACAAAAAGTCTACTCTATGACATCTACACAGTTAAGTTATTTGTTTTCGATTTCAGAAGAAAAAGCCCTCAACATCCAACAACAAATCCATAATGAAGATATAGAACAATTAATTAAAAAAGATGAAGAAATGTGTCAAATTATTACACTATTTGATGATGATTATCCTCACCATATGAAAAATCTTTTCGATTCCCCACTAGTTTTATATGCATTAGGCAATTCTTCCCTATTAAATAAACAACCATCTATAAGTGTGATTGGTACGAGATTCCCATCATCTGAAGGAATCCCTAAATTAAATGTTGTTGTTGCTCCTATTATAAAGGAGGGATGGGTCATTGTTAGTGGTTTAGCCTACGGAATAGACAGTGAAGCCCATTTGTTAACTATTCGATTAAAAGGGGAAACAATTGCTGTTTTAGGTAGTGGCTTTCATCATATTTACCCTAAGGAAAATATTCCACTGTTTGAAAAAATAGTCGCTACTGGCCTCGTTGTTAGTGAATATCCACCAAATACCCCAGCAAAAAAATTTCATTTTCCCGAAAGGAACCGGATCATTAGTGGTTTAAGTCATGCGACCTTAGTAATTGAAGCAAAGCAAAAAAGTGGCACCTTAATTACGGTTGACCAAGCGTTAGAGCAAGGGAAAGAAATATATGCTGTACCAGGTTCACCACTAGTGAAGCAAACGGCTGGATGCCATCAAATGATACAAGATGGGGCAAAGTTAGTAACGTGTGCGACAGATATATTAGAAGATTGGTGATTAAATATAATAGTATATTATAAATAATATTAAGTTACGCAAGCCCTTGACAGGATAATGCAAAAATTAAAATGCAAAAGGTTCAATTTTTAAAAAAATATCACAAAATTCTTATAATATATAAGATAAAAGCTCAAGTTAAGTGAACTTAAATAATCGCTATATTTGACAAAACATTTTTATCTACTTAATATAGGTAAAGATTTGATTTTACAATATATAACATAGCCTTTATGAAAAATTGATAAATAATCACCTCATTCTATGCACTAATTTTTCTAATAGGCACATAATATTTCTAATAAAGGTAATAAATTTGTGAAGGTGTCGGAGGGGAATCATGTCAAATTATTTAGTAATTGTAGAATCTCCCGCAAAAGCGAAAACGATAAAAAGGTATTTAGGGAAAAAATATACAGTAAAAGCATCGATGGGACATGTTCGTGATTTACCGAAAAGTCAAATGGGTGTCGATGTGGACAATGAATATTCACCAAAATACATTACGATTCGTGGAAAAGGGGATGTATTAAAGGAATTAAAAAAGGAAGCAAAAAAGGCGACAAAAATTTATTTAGCCGCTGACCCGGATCGTGAAGGTGAAGCGATTGCATGGCATTTAGCACACGCTTTGGATGTTGATGATCAATCTGAATGCCGCGTTGTATTTAATGAAATAACGAAAGATGCGATTAAAGAATCATTTAAGCATCCGAGAAAAATTGATAATGATTTAGTAGATTCACAACAGGCTAGAAGAATTTTGGATCGTTTAGTCGGTTATAACATTAGCCCATTATTATGGAAAAAGGTAAAAAAAGGGTTAAGTGCTGGTAGGGTACAATCGGTAGCAGTTAAAATGATTATCGAACGTGAAAATGAAATTAGAAATTTCAAACCAGAGGAATACTGGTCAATTGAAACAGAATTTCTTAAAGGAAAAGAGAGCTTTACAGGCAAATTTTATGGCATTAACGGAAAAAAGCTACCTTTACCTAATGAACAATCTGTAAAGGAAATTTTGTCGCAAATAAACAGTAAAGATTTTAATGTAGCAAAAGTAAATAAACGGGAAAGACGGAGAAATCCAGCCCGTCCCTTCATTACATCGACATTACAACAAGAGGCAGCAAGAAAGTTAAATTTTCGGGCTCGAAAAACGATGATGATTGCACAACAACTTTATGAAGGAATAGACTTAGGAAAAAAAGCCGGTGGCATTACTGGGTTAATTACTTATATGAGAACTGATTCAACACGAATTTCACCTGTTGCTAGGGAAGAAACAGTTAAATATATAGGGGAAAAATTCGGGAAAAACTTTGTTGGAACTGCAAAACAATCTAAAAACCAAGAAGGGGCACAAGATGCTCATGAGGCTATTCGACCTACATCGATTTTAATTGAGCCTGCATCATTAAAAGAGGCATTATCACGTGATCAATTACGTTTATATAAATTAATTTATGAACGATTTTTAGCAAGTCAAATGGCTCCAGCTATCATGGATACGGTGACAGCCCATTTAACACATAATAAGGTTGAATTTCGTGCAACAGGTTCGTCGATTAAATTTAAAGGATTTATGAAAGTATATATAGAAGGGTCTGATAAAAAGGAGGAAAAAGATGAATCATTTTTACCGGACCTTGTTGAAGGTGATGTTGTTAAGGCAAAGGAACTAAAGCCGAATCAACATTTCACCCAACCGCCAGCACGTTATACAGAGGCAACACTCGTAGGCTCCTTAGAAAAGCAAGGGATTGGGAGACCATCAACATATGCCCCTACCTTAGATACCATCCAGCGCAGGGGATACGTTGCATTAGACAAGCGACGATTCGTTCCGACTGAACTCGG
>DKGO01000176.1 GCA_002453315.1 Caryophanales bacterium UBA6768
TAACATGTAAGAAATTGCAACCCCGGGTAAAATGGCATGTGAAATCGCATCTCCCATCAATGCCATCCCCCGTAAAATAATGAAGGAACCGATAACCCCGCAAATAATTCCAACAATAATGGATGTAACAAGCGCTTTTTGTAAAAAAGCATAATGGATAATGTTTTCTAAAAATTCCATTTAACCTCCAACTCCTATTCTACTTAGCAACTCCGGGTCAACATCATAGGCTTCCCTCATTAAATTCGGTTGAACAACAGTCTCAACAGGACCAGATTCGACTAACTGTTTGTTAATTAAAATTAATTCGTCAAAGTATTCCTCAACTTTTGTTAAATCATGATGAACAATAAAAATTGTTTTCCCTTCATCCCGTAATCCTTTTAAAATTTGAATCATCATTTTTTCACTGGCAGCATCAATCCCGACAAAAGGTTCATCTAAAAAAAAGAAATCCGCTTTTTGCGCCAATGACCTTGCGAGAAAAACCCTTTGCTGTTGGCCGCCAGAAAGCTCAGAAATTTGCTTTTTGCGATAATCAATCATTCCAACCTCTTCTAAACAATGATCTGCCCATTCTTTATCAGACTTAGTTGGTCGTTTAAAAAAACCTAGCTGAGGATATGTGCCTAATAAAACCGTATCCCTCACTAAAATAGGAAAATCCCAATCAATATCATTTCTCTGGGGGACATAAGCTATTTTTTTACGAAATTGCTCTATTGATTGATCATCAATTTGTACCTTACCACGATCAATTGGAATATGACCAAGCATACCTTTAATTAAAGTCGATTTTCCCGCTCCATTTGGCCCAATGATGCCAATTAAATTTCCTGTTTGAAAGGAAAAGGATACATTTTCCACAACTGTTTTGCCAAAATATGAAATATTTATTTGATCGACAGTAATTTGTTTCGGCATTATTTCACCTTCTCACAAATGTTTTAATTAATTATTTATTTTAGTATAACTTAAAATGTTTACCGTGTGCAACTTTTACTTATTATTATATTAATATATTTTTAATGAAATGTAAACCATTGAACATAAAAAAGTTATTTTCTCGTTTAACATATGCATTAAAATGCGATTTGTGCAATAATCAAGCATTTTTAAGTTGTACAGATTTTATTTCAATTGCCTCATTGGCATGTTGAGAATAAATTACTTTTCTTGCAGCAATTGGTGACCGGGCCATCACCTCTAATACCATCGGTTCACCATTTTTTATTAAATTAACGATATACCGTTTAGCACCACATTTCATTCTTATCAACCTTTACCCTAAAATTAATGATGGAAATCAAAAATCACCTTTTAATGAGCAACTGTCCCTTTAAAGGGCAATCAAAGCTGTGCATGCTATATTTTGTTGGCATATTAGTGCAATGGTTTCTGGTTATCCACTAACCAAAATTACAGTGGACCATGGATGGTCAATAAACAACCGGCTGGAACTTTGTGTCCTACATGAAGAGCAGTATCCCAATGCAGCACATTGTTTTATGAGCAATAATTCGATGTTTATGAGTGTTGAATATTGGTTAAGAGCGTTCATTTTCATTTAAGTGCGGCAATCCAGTGTTTATGAGTGTTGAATATTGGTTAAGAGCGTTCATTTTTATTTATGCGCGGTAAATTTATGTCCACTTTTTTCCTTACTTTTATTCAGTAAAATATGGATTAATATGAACGAATACATCTTCAACTTCATCATGCATTTCCAATAAGGCGATTTTTACTTTGACAGCAATATCGTGCCCATCGTTTACGGTAATTTCGGGATGTACGCTTAATTTAATATCGATGATGACATACTGTCCGTGGGTTCTTGCTAGAAGTTGATCAATTTGAATGACTCCTTGAACTACTTGTACAGTTTCTTGATATTTTTTAATTTCATCAGGGTCAAGTACTTTTTCTAATACAATATTGGCGGCATCTTTTGCCAAATTATAACCAACTTTTATGACGATGATAGAAACGATAATTCCCGCAATGGCGTCACCGTAAATAAAATAGGTGACACCAATATATTCACCGAGCTGGGACAAGCTTACACCAATTAGTGCTGCAAGTGATGAGAGTGAGTCTGAGCGATGATGCCATGCTTCACTAATAAGTGCCGAACTCTGTAGCTTTTTTCCGAGCCAATGTTTATATTGATATAAGATTTCTTTTAATATGATAGAAGCAATTAAAATATAAATTGCTAATATTCTAGGGGCCTGTGGAACCTCTCCAAAGAAAATTTTAAAAGATGAAATGCTGATTTCAATGCCAACGACGATAAGTAAAAGAGCAACGATAATCGAAGCAATATTCTCAGCTTTACCGTGTCCATATGGATGTTCTTCGTCAGGTGGTTTATTCGCAATTTTGACAGCAAAAAGGACGACAATAGAGCCAGCAATGTCGGAGGCAGAATGAAGTGCATCGGCTAACAATGCCCGACTTCCACTTAAGAATCCACCGATGGCCTTTAATATCGTTAATAAAATATTTGCGATAATGCCTATCCAAGTGGCAGTAACGATGGATTGTTGATTTTTTTTCATTAAATATCCATTCCCTTTAGGTTGCCAAATTTTTCCCAATAGACCCAATCCATCATTAAAAGGATTGATAACCCTTCTTAGGTTGTCCATATGAAGAGTACGTATTATATTTTAACAGTAATTGGTTGTGTGGGTCTAGAGCAATGATGTTTATTAGTAAAACATCGAATGATGCACACAAAATTGTTTGCCAGTGGAAACATAGGAGGATATTTGCATCTATGGTACAATTAAATTATCCAATCATCATTTTTGCATTGACACATTTGAAGGAGGAATAGGATTGAAATTAGTTAGTTTTTATCAAAACAATGAAGAAAAATTAGGAGTAAAAGTTGCTGAAGGAATCATAGACGTTGATGCAGCATTAAATACTTCCCCAAGTGAAGGGATACCAACAGATATCACTTCACTAATTAATGGTGGGGAGGAACTGTTGCAAAAATTTTCCTCATTTATTAACGGGTTAGAAGTTGACTATAGCGATTACATATTATCAGAAGATGAAATAGAGTGGGCACCTGCTTTAACAAATCCGGAAAAAATTATTTGTGTCGGTTTAAACTATCGTAAACATGCCGATGAAACGAAGGCTGAGTATCCTAAATATCCTGTACTATTTAATAAATTTCGAAATGCATTATCAGCCCACATGGAGGAAGTCCCCGTACCGAAAACCACGGAGCGTTTGGATCATGAAGTGGAATTAGGCATTGTAATTGGGAAAAAAGGGAAGTACATTGCTGAGGAAAATGCGTTAGATTACGTCTTTGGCTACTGTACCACAAATGATTTATCAGCGAGAGATATTCAAAAAAGGGTTCCTCAATGGATGACCGGAAAAACGAATGACGGATTTGCGCCAGTTGGTCCGTATATAGTGACAAAGGGGGACGTACCAAATCCTAACGACCTACGTTTGACAACGACTGTCAATGGTGAAGTAAGACAAGATTCATCAACAGCTGATATGATTTTTAACTGTGAAAAAATTGTCAGTTATGTGTCACAATATATGACGTTAAAGCCTGGGGATCTTATTATGACGGGTACACCGGAAGGGGTTATATTAGGGATGCCAATTGAAGAAAGAGTTTACTTACAGCCCGGTGACGAGGTGACAGTTGAAGTGGAAGGCCTCGGCGCACTGACTACTCAATTGGTAGAAGAATAAGAAGTTGAATACATTTAATAAGATGACCAAATGATGTTGATATAAGAGTGGGATGATTAGGTCAAAGGATTAATACATTATTCACACTCACATTTTAATGGATAGCGGTTTTAAGGAGCAGATGACAGAATGGAACTTTCAATTTTATCATTATTTATTGTATCATCCATATTTTTA
The DNA here is from genome assembly GCA_002453315.1 of Caryophanales bacterium UBA6768. The sequence continues at coordinate 3,913 of DKGO01000176.1, forward strand.
ATCACCGTACCTGGCCCTTCTGTTTTTTATGTCATTGCAAGAAGTATTGACCAAGGTAAAAATGTAGGTTTCGTTTCTGTCCTTGGTGTTGCTACCGGGTCAATGATTCATATCCTAGCAGCAGCTTTTGGTATTTCAGCACTTTTAATGGCTTCTTCATTTGCTTTTAATTTAGTAAAGTATTTGGGGGCTGCGTACCTTATTTATTTAGGCTTAAAGACGTTATTTTTTTCGAAGGGCAAAGAGGAAGTTTCATCGACAACTAAAGTTGAACACAAGGGACTAAAAAAAGTGTTTTATGAATCTATCATAGTAGAAGCCCTGAATCCAAAAGTAGCATTATTTTTCTTGGCCCTTTTCCCACAATTTATCGTGCCATCAGCTGGAGCAGTTCCGATGCAATTTTTATTACTGGGAAGCATTTTCATCACTATTGGGATTTTAAGTGATGGAATTTATGTTCTTTTAGCATCAGGTATTCGAAGTTGGATAGTCGGGAGTAGCCTTAGAATAAAAATACAAGAGTGGTTAACAGGTGGGACATATATTGTATTAGGAATCGCTGCTACTTTTGCCAATGCATCTCAAAAATAGGGGTTATTTTGCCTAGGTTAGAATTTAACTAAAACCGGATTTGGTAGCCCACCTAATTCTAAGGTGGATGCTCACCTGAGAATCCTAGAAATGCCAAATTCAGATGAGTAAAAGGTGGATGCTCACCCGAAAACCTCAGGAATGCAAAATTCAGATGAGTAAGAACCCCCTGCTAGAGCTTCTATCGTTAGGGTTTCATTTTCTTTTACGAAAAAGTCTTATGCAAGACGTCTCAGCGTCTACTGACGGTCTATTAGTTCCTTAATCAAGATGAGTCATCTTCCCAGAGCGGGGGATGGTCATAACAATCAAAAACAAATAGCAAAAAAGCTTGTTCTCGCAATCATTAAGTGAGAAACAAGCTTTTATCATCTCGATATTTAATCAATTATGCATTTGTAGACTGTCTGTATGAATCGACAATTGCTGAGATCATTAAACTAATTGCTCCAGCGAAAAGTAAGGCGATTCCCCATCCACCGAGTCCAGCTCCCATAATCCAAATCCGATCGATAATAGTTGCAAATAGTAAAAAAATTAGACCAGCACCGAAGGAGATGAATCCAGGGTAATATCCTGCATAACTTCCTTGTGGAGTTACTCTTGTTAAGATTACGCTAATAATCAGTACAACTGCAACGATAATTGGACCTGTTGTTAAGACTGCTTGTATCATTACGTCACCTCATATTTATTCCATTTCTTTATTTAGTTTACAACTGACCGTACAGAAAGTCAATTATTCTACTGTGAAGCAAACTCGTTTAGTTTTTTTATCGTTAATATTCATTAGTCAAAGAAGGATTGGTTATTCAATATCAGTAAATATTGAAGTGTTTTAAAATTCAGGTGACACGGGGCTTGGGTCTAAGTCATTGTCAGAAAATGACTTATCTTCTTCTTTCAATGGAGAATATTTTGTAAAACTAACTACTTACATACATAATTTTACAAATACCATTGTAAGATAATTAAACTAAGTGATACAATAACAATTAGTTAGAATTTCTATGGTTTGGGGGTATGGGAAAGTGGGATTTACTGTTAATAAATTATTATTAATTGGATCGATTGGATTATTGTTAGGTGCGTGTTCTACAGTAACCAATACGGAAGAAGGCCAAGAGAATCCAACAAAAGAGACCGTAGTAAAGACGGTAGATGCAGTGGAGGAAACAGAAGAGAGTGGTATTGTAGCCGATGAAATTACAACGACCTTCTATCCAGAAGTCACGGAGTTAAGGCAACTTACCGAGGGAGATTTAGGGTGGTACGATATCATTATGACAAGATTAAATGCAATAGATGATTTCTCAGGTGAACGGAAACTGTTTATGAAATCGCCGAAGAATATGGTGAAGACCCTGAAGAGTTGTGGGCTAATTGGTTAGAGATTGTTAACGCAAAAATGCACGGGAATAATGGAAATTTCGCTATTCTGCCAAATGATAATTATAAATTAACTGCTGAAATTCTTGAAAAAAACATCGTTGCAGAAAAGGTAGAATATTTTAGTGTTGAATATGCTTTAGACGAGAAAAATTTAACTACTTATGTTCTTCACAGGCTACATATAGATGGGGAACCTTTTAGGATTGCTTATGAAATTGACCACCGAGATGATTTTAAAGTAGCCGAAATAATCGAATTTAGTGTTAACGGAGAAAAGATTGAATTATAGATATATGATAATCCATGTAACTAGTTCGATTTGTCTAAAAACCTCATTTAGACATAGTTCGGAAAATTGAATCACAAGTACGAGGTGGGAAAATATAGTTATTAATTTTCATGAAAGATATCCTAGTATAGAAGGATCCTGCTGGTCCTTTTTCTATTTGTTCGCAACGCTAACAGGTGCAAGTCCCAAGTCTTCGTCAAAGGCAAGGGTGTCAATAGTGATATCGAATCCAAAGAAGGCTGCAGATGATCCATAGGTTCCCCCTGTCATTCATACAGAGGTATTCTTAAAAAGGGATCAAATTCTCCAAGTTTGCCCGTCACGTTGTTCAATTTTTCCTTCTCTCATTAATTTTCCCAATGCCCGTTTAAAGGCCGACTTACTCATGTGAAAAGTTTTGCGAATATCATCGGGATCACTTTGATTACTATATGGAATGACACCGTCGGATTTTTCAATATAGGCAAAAACCTTTTCAGCATCATCGTCAATTCGTTCATGTTTCATCGGGAGTAGGGAAACATTGATTGTCCCATTTTCTTTTACCTCAATGACACGTCCAGATACGAGCTCCCCTAAACGCGGTTCACTCTCACGTTCTGAATGATGGATAAACCCCCGATAACCTTCCTCTGTAAAAATGGCGGCTCCTTCTTTGTCAGCGCGAATAATGGTCCCGTTAATTTTTTCATTTAAATTTACATTGTCAGCCATGCGAATGATATCGTGAAAAATTGCTTCCTTAGCGACATGGCATATAAGTCGTTCCTGTTTATCAAGGGATAAAGTGACATACAATTGATCATCAGGCAATGGCCAAGCCTTTTGGAAAGTAGGAAGTTCATCCTTCGGTACAAGCACTTCGGTGACAGTTCCAATGTCGACGAAAACCCCTAGACGTGGGATGACATCGACAACCTTTGCCCAATCGTAAACGCCAACAATGACACTTGGAAGTTTAGTTGTTGCACAAATTTTTTCATCACGGTTTTTGTAAACAAACACTTCTAGCTGGTCATTCACTTTGAAATGATCAATACCTTCAGGAGGAATCGTAATCTCGACTGCTCCTTTTGTAAGAAAATACCGGTCGTCTACTATTTCCTTAACGGTCATCGTATGTATTGTTCCAAGTTGTATTGTCATCTTTTTACCACCTCCCAGTTATGTTAGATGTGTTATTTTGTCGATAAAATCTCGTCACGACAAACCCGAGTAAAATGACTATTGTTGCTAATAAACTACCTTCAAGCCCAAACGAACCACCAGATAATAGCGGGTTTCCTTGTGAAATATCGATGTGATATAGTCCACGAGGGTCAATCCCACTGACAGGAAACCCGAAAATATTTCCCTGGAAATAATTCCACGTTATATGATAGCCAATTGGTAACCAAAGACTTCCAGTTCGATCAAACATATAAGCAAAAAGTAATCCAATGAGGAAGATATTAGCAAACCCTACAATAGAAACATTAGGATTCATTAAGTGCATCGCACCGAAAAGTAATGCTGACATGACATAAATGAGAACTTTAGAATTATGTCTAGATGCCATTGTCTTCATGACATATCCACGGAAAAAAATTTCTTCGAAAAAGCCAACCAAAATAAAAATAACCAGAAAAACAAAAGTAAAGCCACTAATATCGGGTTGCGAAAAATCATTGATCATTGAAATGTTATTTGTCATCAGTAGAATAAAAAAGATGATAGCGATTGAGGTTGCCCCTAAAAAAAGACCAAATAAAAAATCAATCCCATTTCCACGTAAGCCGATGTCTAACGGTTTTTGTTTATTTAAGGCTCGCCAGGCAATAAATGTTCCCGCTAGCCCACCGATATTTCCGACGCCAAGTGTCATAAAAATAATGAATGGACTATCAGGAGTCATTGCTTCAGCTGGCGCCGAATTTAAATTGGCCATTTTTTCAAAAATCGATACGACTGTTATGCCAGGCATGACGAAGGCAATTTGCCCTGCATACATCATAATAAACGCTAATAAAATGAGCCAACCTGCCCGAAACTGATTGTCTTGATTTTTAAACAATATTTTCACCCTTCAAATTTTCCTATGTAAAAATGAAAATAACATGTGGCGTGCACATGTTATTCTACTATACATCTCGACGTTTGACGATGAAAGTGGATAGCTTCATTGATACATATAAGATCATTATTGATCCAATTAGTAAAATGACATATGGTTGGAACGGTATAATTTTTTCCGCCAGTACAGTTAATCCTGCGTCCATATCATTTAAAACAATAAGATCCGCATTATCCCTATGCAATGAGTCAATCATAATTGTTGTGTAAAAAAAGGTACTAATAAAATATCCAATTGCAATGATGATGATTGATAATTTTAAAGGTAATAAATATAGAATAGGCATTGTAAAACCTATCATGACACTACCGATAGCAAATAAAATGATGACGTCCTTCCAATGATATAAATACCGCCCATCCAATGGTAGCGGGGTAGATGAAAGGATGTTCATCCATACCCACATGATAAGCAACGTTGTGATGATAATAATAATGGAAAAATAATAACGCCCGTTGACCATTTCCTTTTTACTTACTGGTAAACTAAGAGTAAATTTTTGTGCTTTATGGTGATGATCGTAAAAAAACAGGGAAACAATGATCGTAAAAAAAGTGACGACAAACGAGAAACTTCCCGGGATATTTACAAAAACGGCAAAGAGAACAAATAATAAAATAATGATATAGGTTAATGGTTGATGAATCAGAAAATTATGTTTAACCATTTTTTCCAAATTAAAAACACTCCTTTCGACAAATTTTTATTGAAGATCTTTTTTAGCGAAAATAATTCTTGATATGGAAAGTGAAATAGTCAACACGATTAGTGAGATGATGACGACAAATACAATCGGTTGCAAATCAATGATATAGAGCCATGTTTCTTTTACCGATCCAAAAATATGATGTGGGTCTGCGGCAATGTAAACAAATATAAATGAACTGATAAGTAATACCGCTAGTTGTATAATGAGTGCTACCCAAACGTTACCGTCGACAGCGTAGTAAATCGGGATTGACACGGCAATGATGAAATTCATCATGGTCACCATAATAATAAATTCCATCCAATGTAAAGGTAATTCTATTGGAAGGATTAGATTGATGACCCATATAAATAGGATAAATAAATGTCCGAATCCAATAATAAATAGATAGCGGGCAAATACAACCTCATTCCGTTTTACCGGTAAACTTAAGATAAATCGATTAACCTTGGATTTGTGATCAATATAAAACAGATTAGCTAATAAAAAGAACAATAAATAAGCTAACAAAAATCCATTCGGTGGCTCCCATTGAAGTAGATAAATGATGAATATAAATCCGAAGGAAAATAGAATGAACGGCCACATTGACCACCAATCACGTTTAATGATTTCCCACATGCTCCGCCCCCCCTATCTTAAAATACATGATGTCTTCTAGGGTCGCCTGTTCGATTGAAATTTCACTCTCGAATGGATCAAAAATTTGTGGGTCACCTTCAAATAGGGCCGTAAATCCAACGTTCGTTTCCTTTATGCCACTGAAAAGCTCACGAATATCCTGATCTAATAAACTCCCTTTGCCTTTTATAATATGGAATTGCTCGCGAATTTCTTCCATCGATCTCTGCAACACAATTTCTCCCTCATTGATAAAGATGATATAGTCAGCTATTCGGTCTAAATCATTCGTAATATGTGTGGATAAAAATATCGTTCGATCCTCCTGTACCATCTGTTCTTGGAGCATTTCGATTAGTTCCCGACGGAAAATTGGGTCGAGCCCTGCTGTCGGTTCATCCATAATGATTAGTTTTGGTTGATGACTTAATGCAAACAAGAGTGAGCATTTCATTTTCATCCCTTTGGAAAAACGTTTCAATTTTTTCTTGAATGGAAGATTGAATTTTTGTAAGTACGTTTGAAAAATTTCTTCATTCCAGCTGTCGTATAATGGAGCGATGAATGATTTCATCTTCTTAATGTTCCACTCTTCATACATATATAAATCATCATAAACAAATCCAATATGTTGTTTTAACTGATGGTTTTTATGAGACGTTCCAAAAATTCTGATTTCCCCTTCATCTAGTTGTAACAGATCCATCATCATTTGGATTGTCGTCGTTTTTCCACTGCCATTGGGACCGATAAATCCCGTTATATACCCTTCTGGAATTGTAAAGTTTAATTTTTTTATAGAAAAATCTTTCCGTTTTTTTGATACATGGTTAAATTCCACTGCTGTCATTTTATTCATCCTCCTCAAAATAAAGAGTCATTAATTCAATCAATTCTTGTTTCGTCATGCCAATTGATTTACTCGACTGGACAATTTTTTCAATCTCATTTTCAATTTCTCGTATTTGCCATTCTTTTAAAACGTGTAGTTGTTGACCAGCAACAAACGTACCTCGACCAACGGATGAGACGAGAAATCCTTCGCTCTCCAAATCTTCATAGGCTCGTTTTGTCGTAATGACACTTACTTGCAACTCTTTTGCTAAAACTCGCATTGAAGGGAGTGCGTCGCCTTCGTGGAGCTTACCGGAGAAGATTTGTTGCTTGATTTGATCCTTAATTTGTTGAAATAAAGGTTCTTTGCTCGTCGTAGCTATGATGATATTCACAAATAAATCACCCCTTTTTTAAATATTGTATATACACATTATATACAATATAAACAATATTGCAAGAGGGAAGTGCAGATTTGTTTGATATCCTGCAGTTTTGCATGGATATCCACTAATTCGAGTGATATATCCACCATTTTAAACAGAATATCCGCCAATTTCGATGATATTTCCACTTTTGTCACAATTAGGACACTTTTCACAGTAAAAACACCCTTGGATTAAGGGTGTTTTAATCAAATATTGAATTTTTATAAAAGATTGGTTCAGCATGTTGCGGAAAATCCTTCAATTCCGGGGCAAAATACTTTCTTGCTTTATTTTTACCCTTACTCCTCAAATCCGTTTTTGCTAAAATTTTATAAGTGAATCAATTTCATAATTACT
>DKGO01000047.1 GCA_002453315.1 Caryophanales bacterium UBA6768
GATTTACGTACAATCATCAAAGAAGTGATTCGCAAACAATCAGAAGGCGTCGACATGTCTGAAGCCAATGTTGTCATTGCAGGTGGTCGAGGTGTGAAAAGTAAAGAAGGCTTTGAACCATTATATGAATTAGCGGAAGTGTTAGGTGGAGCAGTCGGGGCTTCCCGTGGGGCATGTGATGCTGATTACTGTGATTATTCATTACAAATTGGTCAAACAGGAAAGGTCATTACCCCAGACTTATACATTGCCGTAGGAATTTCGGGGGCAATCCAACATTTAGCAGGAATGAGTAATTCAAAAGTCATCGTAGCAATCAATAAGGATCCAGAAGCGAACATCTTTAACATCGCTGACTATGGAATCGTCGGGGACTTGTTTGAAGTCATTCCAAAATTAATTGAAGAACTAAAACAAGTACAATAAAGTGGAATCAAAAATCTGTCACAAAAAACGTGGCAGATTTTTTGATTGGGATAAACTATTCTACAAAAAGATGGCTATAATTTCAATTTTGAAATTATAGCCATCTTTTTATTCTATTATGTATCCAATGTTGCTTATTTTACCCCATCAGATTCAATATTCGTTTCAAATTTATCGTGAATCAATTATGTAATGGTAAATATAAAATATTAATATTGACCAATCTGTATTTATTTTCACACATTAAAATCGGGTCAATAACTTAGGCTTTGAAAAGGTTGATAAATCGGTCAATAGTTATAAATCTATTTCTGAAATTACTTATATTTTATATTTAAATATTTTTCATAAGAATATACAATATTGTGGCTACCGATATTGTATACACTTGGACTATCATTTAACAATATTAGGATTAACTAAAAAACTTCCCATCCTTCATAATTTTCTTTTGTCCCTTAAGTACCGATAAATCTTCTAAAGGGTTTTCGGAAAGAATAAGTAAATCTGCATTTTTTCCTTCTACGATTGTACCACGGTTTTGCAGTCCTAAACATTCAGCAGCTATTCGTGTAGAGGAATGGATAATTTCCATGTTAGACATTCCCGCTTCACTTAAGATGTTAAGTTCCTCAAAATAAAATTCAGGCGGAGTCCCTGCTGAACCACAATCAGTACCTGTTGCAATTTTTACACCCATGTTAATTGCCATTTTAAGCATTTCCAAATGTGGCTCTACTACCTCAAGTGCCTTTTCCCGTGCCCAAAAAGGTATACGTTCATCATATGCTAGTCGTCGAATGATAACCATTGTTGGAACTAGGTACATATCCTTTTCTTTCATTAAAGATAGGGCATTCTCATCGGCAAAAATCCCGTGTTCAATTGTGTTTACACCTGCGTTAATACAATTCATAATGCCTTCTAAACCATCGGCGTGTGCTGCAACTAATTTATTCTTTTTATGTGCCTCTTCAGTGATAACCTTAATTTCATCAAATGTTAATTGGGTAAATCCAGGCTTTTCTCCTTGCGTATATATACCTCCAGTTGCCATTACTTTAATAAAGTCGACATCCTCTTTTAAAATTGTCCTAACGGTTGATCTGATTTCCTCAACCCCATCCGCCTCTCTACTAATGTAATACACATGTCCACCTGTCATACTTATAGGCGTTCCGGAACATATTATAGTTGGCCCCGGTAATAGCTTAGATTCAATAGCATTACGGGCATGGATTGCTGTTCGATCAATTGAACCGGCATCCCTAACCGTCGTAATTCCTAACTTTAAATAATCCAATGAGTGCTTGTAAACCTTAAGGGTTACATAATCATTTTCTAAATTTTCAATGACGGGTTGTGGATCAGGGCTACCATCCCATATTAAGTGAACATGTGAATCAATTAGGCCAGGAGTAATATATTTCCCCGTACAATCTATAACCTTATCATGATTATGGACTTTTGGTTCACCATTTCCTATTTCAACAATATGTTCACCCTTAATTTTAATATACCTATCTTTAAGCAAATTGTTTGACAAACCGTCAATTAGATTACAATTTTTTAGTATAATATTCATTAAAAAAGCCTCCCTAACTATTTAATCGTGGTTAAATTGTTCTACCTTAACAAGCATTTATTTTAAATAGTTTTAACTTAGTGTGTAAAATAAAAACTTTGAATGGGGTATTTATGTAACAAGGGCTATATCGAGTGTTATTAATTCTTAAGGCATGGCCTAGTATCGAAAAAATCTAGGTTTACATAAACACTGTTCAAATATTCAGGTTCACTTAGCTGGATTGGGAACCCTATCATTAATATTCTTTTTCAAGATTAGCAATTTCACCATAATAATTAGAAATAACTCTTAAGCCTTTATCAAAATTTTCAAGATGAAAATGTTCATTTGGAGCATGAAAATTCTCTGTTTCTAATCCGAATCCCATCATAACAATTGTTGCATTAAGTTTTGATTTAAATTCTGCGACTATTGGAATTGATCCCCCCATTCTTGCAAAGGACGTAGGTGTTTTATATACCTTTTCATAGGAGCGAGCAGCTGCTTTAATCGCTGGATGGTCATATGAAGTATAGAAAGGAGGTCCATTATCAAATTTAGAAATTGATAATGTAACACCTTTTGGTTTGTTTTTGTTGATATGTGCAATTATTTTCTCTGTTATATCATCTGGATCCTGATTTGGGACAAGCCGGCAGGTTATTTTTGCACCAGCTTTAGAAGGTAAAACAGTCTTTGAACCTTCTCCAGAAAATCCCCCATATATACCATTAATCTCAAGTGTTGGACGTACCCAAGTTTGTTCTAAATAAGTATATCCCTTTTCACCAAATAATTCTGATACCCCTAATTCTTTTTTTAATTTATCCTCATTAAATCCAAATGAACTAATGGCATCTTTCTCCTTATGTTTTATTTTCTCAACCTTATCATAAAAGCCATCTATTAAAATTTCTCCATCTTCATTACGGAAGGTTGACAATAAATTGATAAGTGCATGGATTGGGTTTTGCACCCCGCCCCCATACAGCCCTGAATGTAAGTCACCTATTGGTCCTTTTACATCAATTTCGACACCGCATAAACCCCTTAAACCATAGCAAATTGACGGCTGATTAGGAGCCTTCATGATAGTATCGTGAATGACAATTATATCTGTGTTAAGTTTTTCTTTATTATTTTCTAAATACGTAGATAAGCTTGGACTGCCGGTCTCCTCTTCACCTTCTAAAACAAATTTTACATTGACAGGTAATTCCCCATGGGTATTCAGAATTGCCTCTACTACTAATATATGCATAAAAAGCTGCCCCTTATCATCACTGGAGCCACGTGAATATAATTTCTTATCTCTAATCTCTGGTTCAAAGGGATTACTATCCCAAAGGTCAATTGGGTCAATGGGTTGTACATCGTAGTGACCATACATTAGCAATGTCGGTTTTTCCCCTGCATTGAGCCAATCAGCATACACTATTGGATGTCCTTTGGTATGTTCAATTGAAACATTTCTAAGACCAATATCTTCCAAGTAATCCTTTAACCAATTGGCGGCCCTTAACATATCTTTTTTATTTTCCTTAAGTGGGCTAATACTGGGAATTCTAATAAATTCAAATAGCTTTTCCAAATGCTTTTGACGGTTGACATTAAGGTAGTCATCTATTTGTTTTAAGTTAAGCATATAAATCAATCCTTTCATATTAATATTTTACTATTAAAAGGTATTCACTTAATATTTACTAGCAAAATGAGTGACCCTATCAATTTAACCCCAGTTATTTTTCAATCCCTTATTATCCACTTGGTTGAAGGCAATAACTCTTCAGTTTAATTTTCTGAAAAAGTGTGTATTTGGGATTTTCTAAACTATAGAAATGTATGTACATTCAGCATTCATAATAACAGCTTTTTACAGCCCCCACCTTAGGTCATTTTAAAACCTTTAATGACCTTACCTTCTGAAAAATACCAAATCTTATGATGAAAGCGAATACAATTTGATTTAAAAAGTGTGCTTATTAAAAAATTGTAATGATAACAATATTTTAACAATAATCTATCACTTATTTGAAATGTCGTCAAGCAATGTTCAATTTTGTAATTTCTACTATATTGCTATACTAAAGACGTAAATGAAGGGCCATATTTGTAAATGTTAGTAGAACGGAACCGATTAGCAAAAGACCAAAAAGACAAAAGATAAAAATACAATTGTTTCACTTTATTAAATTTATAAAATTAGTTAAAGCGTTGGCAGTAAAGGGTAAGTGGACCCTAAGATTAAATTGAAATATCACCTTAAACATCCTAATTATATTTTGGTAATCAGTGAATTTGAACAGTAATGTATTAAATTCTTTAATTTTATATTGCCTTATTTTAAAATTTTAAGAATTTTAAGTGAAAAGAGAGACTTAAAAAATATTACTTGACGATGTCCAAAATAAGTGATAAGTTATTATTTAAATATTGTAACCCTTACAAATTTTTAATAAGCTAACATTTGTATTTGATTGTATCCGTTTTCAAAGAAAGGAGTGAAGTTTTATTGGGAGAAACAGAGGTAAACCAAATGGTTTTTGAACAAGCAAAAAGGACTGCGAGCACTATCCAAAAAACATTTGGTAAAAATTGTGAAATTGCTATTCACAATTTTCGCAATTTTCAAAACCTAAATAGTACCTTGATATATATTGCTGGGAATTTAACTAATAGAAAAATAGGTTCACCACCAACTGATTTAGTGTTAAAGGAATTGAAAAGAGACCCAAAGGACATAAGAGATATTCCAGAATATTTAACAGAATCCAAAAATGGCTTATTAATGAAATCAGCAACAGTATTTCTTAGGGGTATTAATGATGAAGTCATTGGTGCATTGTGTTTAAATTTTAATATTAGCGAAATCACCCAACTCAGTTATGAATTACAGGATTTTATTAACATTGAGGAAAATGACCAATCAGAGGCTTTTTTCGACAATGTTCATGAAGTGATTGAGGAAATGGTTAGACAAGTAATTAGGGAATTTAACAAACCAACGGGTTTATTAACAAAAGAGGAAAAGGTTGAAATAGTTTCCATTCTGGATGGAAAAGGAGCTTTTTTAATAAAAGGTTCAACCGAATACTTGGCAGACGTTTTAAATGTATCAAAATTTACTATTTATAATTATTTGCAAAGTGTAAGGGCTAAAAAGGAATATAGTGAAAGGGGGGTTGGTAAAAATTCTACTGTGAAAGAAGGGTTATATGCAGATAATTAAATAATTGACCCTTTACCTAATTGTGGCCCTACATTACTGTTAAACTTGATTAAAAAGACTAATTACTATGTATCTACTGTTTTTTTAAAAAAATTTTGGGGGTTAGAAAATGAAAGTTAGAAATGTTATTCGATTGTTACTTTTATTATCAGTTATTTTTGTCGTTGCCTGTTCAAATAATAATTCTGGTGGAAATGTAAGTGATAACAATAACGATAATAATTCAAATGACAACAATACTTCCGATGTTAGCACTGGTGGAGATATGAAATTAGCGTGGAACTCGGAGCCACCGACTTTGGATACACATATAACAAATACAAACGTAACTAGGGACATAGCTAGACAAGTATTTGAGACATTAGTCACCTTTGATGAAAATTATGAAATAATTCCAATGTTAGCTGAATCTTTTGAGGAAAATGAAGATGGATCTGAAATTAAATTTAAATTAAGGGAAGGTGTGCCGTTTCATAATGGTAAAGAAATGACTTCTGAGGATGTAGTTGCTTCTATGGAAAGGTGGCAAACTTTTGGTACTGCAGCGGTGGAGCTAGGTGAATCAGAATGGGAAATTGTAGATGATTATAATATTACTTTACATGTAGATGACCCATCTATCGCGGTGATATATAGGTTAGCAGACCCAACCCAAAAAGCTTCAATCTATCCTAAAGAAATCGTTGAAAATTCTACGGATGAGGGTATTAAGGAATTTATAGGTACGGGACCCTTTTATGTTGATGATTGGCAAGCAGATCACTTTTTGAAATTATCGAAATTTGAAGATTACTCACCTTCGGAACTAGAAACTAGTGGCCTTGGTGGACATAAGGAAGCATTGGTAGATTCATTGGAGATTCATTTTGTTTCTGATGATTCAACAAGGGTAAATGGAATCATTACAGGCGAATATGATTATGCCTTTGAACTTCCTTTTGATAGTTTTGATCAATTAGACAATGCTGAAGGAGTTATTAATGACATTTGGCCATTTGGTTTTCAAACTTTTGTTTTAAACAAAAGGGGAATTTTCAAAGATAAAAAAATTAGAAAGGCTGCTAATCTAGCAATCGATAATGAAGAACTATTAAGCCTGGCATTTGTTGATACTGCATTTTACGAATTAGAACCAGCCTTTATGAGAGAAAATCAAGTTAACTGGTATACAAAAGCGGGAGAAGAAAACTATAACGTTTTAGATAGGGAAAAAGCCAAAAGTCTATTGGATGAAGCCGGATATAATGGTGAAGAAGTGATTATTTTGACTAGTAACGACTATAGTTATCACTATAATTCGGCCGTTTATGCACAACAGGCATTGAAGGAAATTGGTATGAATGTTGAGTTAGAAGTAACCGACTGGGCAACACTTTTAGAATACCGTACACAAGAAGATTTGTGGGATGGATTTTTTACACAATTTACAACAGTTGCAACACCACTAGCTTATCCATTTTTAGATTCTAAAGCAGAATATCCTGGTTGGACAAATGATGAGGACATAGATCGGCTGTTGGATGAAATCAGAAAAGCATCCGATCAAGATGAGGCTACTGAGAAATTTGAAGAATTGCAAGAAGTTATCTGGGATGAGTTACCTGTAATAAATATGGGATTAAATAATTTCATTTCAAGTTACAGGGATGATGTAAAAGGTTATTCAGAGTTTATGGGTCCAATTTTTTGGAATATGAGTTTAGACAGATAGTTTAAGTGTGTTTAAAATACTAATTAAATAATCAGATTGTTGATAACTCAGGCGGCTTTAAGGACAGTTTAATCGTTCTTAAAGCCGTATAATACTCTATCAATATTATTTTCTAAATATGTATAATGTGACGAAGTGCGGTTTTAGCATATTTGTGTTATGTGAGGATGAATTTTATGAAAGCATATATTTTCAAAAGGTTATTATCAATAATTCCTGTATTGATTATTGTTGCCATAATGGTATTTTTAATTATGCACATTACTCCAGGGGATCCTGCTGCCGTTATTTTGGGACCTGACGCACCAGAATCCCAGGTTGAGGAATTAAGAGACCATTTAGGTTTGAACTTACCAATTTATGAACAGTTCTTCATATGGTTCTCGGGATTGTTCAAAGGCAATTTTGGTTGGTCTATTCACATGAATAAACCAGTATTAAATGGTTTTTTAGATCACCTAGGTCCAACAATATCCTTATCTATTTTCGCCCAATTTTTTGCCGTTATATTTGCTATTCCATTAGGCATAATTGCTGCAATAAAAAGGGGTACAAATTCTGACAGAGCTGTAATGGGTATTTCATTATTCGGTATATCCGTACCTAATTTTATTTTAGCATTATTATTGGTAATGGTATTTTCGGTTAATTTATCATTGTTACCTGTTGCTGGTTATAAAAGTTTAGATAACGGTTTATTTGTTCATTTAAAATATCTTGTTTTACCCGCAATTTCTTTGGGAGCAATACAGGCTGCATTAATAGCACGGGTAACGAGAACTTCAATGTTAGATGTTTTGAGTGAAAATTATATTAAGACGGCATATTCCAAAGGCTTAAAAGACAATATTGTCATTTATAAACATGCATTGAAAAATGCATTTATACCTATTCTTACTGTCATAGGGCAAACTTTTGGACAATTAATTGCCGGGGCAGTCGTGATAGAAAATGTGTTTAACATTCCGGGGATAGGACAATTAATAGTAAATGCATTAGTACGTCGTGATTTTGAAGTGATACAAGGGTCTATCTTATTAATTGCCCTTTCTTATGTTTTAATAAATCTAATTATTGATTTGTTATATGGTATATTTGATCCAAGAATTAGGTATGGAAAGAATAATTAGAAAGGGTGGAACTACAGTGGATTCAAACAGCTTATCTAAGGATGTCAATATTGCAAAAATGACAAAGAAAAAATTAAATAATGAACGAAGAAGAATATTTATTAAAAGATACGTATCTAATTTCACAGTTATGTTCGGAACTATAACCTTATCAATTATGTTAATCATTGCAGTATTTGCCCCGTTAATTGCAACACATGACCCATACGAAATTGTACCACTTGACCGTTTAGTGCCACCTGATAAAAATTATTGGTTTGGAACGGACAATATGGGAAGAGACTTATTTAGTAGGGTTATTTATGGGACACAAGTATCAATGTTAATAGGATTATCGGTTGCACTTTTATCGGGAATATTCGGAATGATTTTGGGACTATATTCAGGATATTATAAATTTCTTGATCACGTTTTAATGAGATTTAATGATAGTATGATGGCATTCCCAGCAATATTGTTAGCGATGGCGATTATGGCAGCATTGGGTGCTAAATCATTAAACGTAATATTAGCAGTAACTATTGTCATGACCCCACAAGTTGCAAGAGTAATAAGGTCTAGAACCTTAGTGTTGAAGGAACAAACTTTTGTGGAAGTTTTAAAATCACAAGGTGCAAGTTCCTTTAGAATCATATGGCTTCATATTGCCCCAAATACAGTCTCGCAATTAATTATTCAATTAACCTATGTTTTTGCTATTGCTATTATTATAGAAGCAAGTTTGAGTTTTTTAGGTGTAGGTATTCCTGCTCCTGACCCAAGTTGGGGAAGTATTATATATGAAAGTAAAAGTGTTATACATAGTGGTTGGTGGATGGTCACATTTCCTGCTATATTTATAATTTT
Organism: Caryophanales bacterium UBA6768; assembly: GCA_002453315.1. The sequence goes on from DKGO01000047.1 coordinate 8,910, forward strand.
TGCTGTATGGGCCTTAAATTTATTTGGTGATGGGCTGAGGGATTTGCTTGATCCTCATTCGGCAAAATAAGAAAGGAATTTAAGTATGAAAAATAAAGAAATAATAGATGTTAAAAATTTAGAAATTTCTTTTAAAACGGAAAAAGGAATATTAAAGGCTGTTGACGATGTTTCATTTTCTATTCAAAAAGGTGAATTAGTTGGACTTGTAGGTGAGTCAGGTTGTGGGAAGAGCGTGACAGCCGAATCAATTTTAAGGCTTCATAATCCATTGACTACAAAATATGAAGGTGAAATAAATTTTAAAAATGTAAACCTTTCTAAATTAACAAAAAAAGAGTTACGAAAGATTAGAGGAAATGAAATTTCGATGATTTTCCAGGATCCAATGAGTTCCCTAAATCCGGTGTTTATAATTGGTGATCAAATTATGGAGGTCATCACTATTCATCAGAAGGTTAATAAGGCAAGGGCACGTGAAATTGCAATTGAGATGTTAAAGTTAACCGGAATTCCTTCACCGGAAAAAAGAATCAATGAATATCCACATGAATTGTCTGGCGGAATGAGACAAAGGGTCATGATAGCATTAGCACTCTCATGTAAACCATCATTATTAATTGCTGATGAACCCACAACAGCATTGGATGTCACGATACAAGCACAAATACTGGAGCTGATTAATAGCCTTCGAAGAGAGCTAGAGATGAGTGTACTTATGATTACCCATGATTTAAGTGTTGTAGCTGAAACATGTTCAAGGGTGATAGTTATGTATTTAGGACAGATAATTGAAGAGGCAAATGTTCCGGATTTATTTAATAGTCCAAGACACCCTTACACAAAAGGGTTGTTAAAATCAGTTCCGGATATTGAAGGCAATCGCACTGAGAAACTCCACGTTATTAAAGGTATGGTACCTTCATTAGATAATAAACCAACTGGTTGTAGATTTGCTCCTAGATGTGATTTTGCAACTGATATATGTCATAAAAAAGTACCTCTGTTGGAAGAAATTAAAGAAAATGGTCATAGAGTTCGTTGCTGGCATCATAAGGAATTAATAGGGGTTGAGGAAAATGCAGAAATCTATAAATGATGAATACATTTTGAATGTCGAAGATTTAAAAAAACATTTTCCAATTCTTTCACCGTTAGGCAAAGAAATTGGTAAAGTCCAGGCAGTTAACCAGGTTGATTTTAAAATAAAGAAAAAACAAACCCTAGGTGTTGTTGGTGAATCTGGATGTGGAAAAAGTACTATGGGTAGAACCCTACTCAGATTAATAGATCCTACTGATGGGAGGGCATACTATAAAGGAAGGGATATTTTTTCATTAAATAGGGCTGAACTTAAAGAGTTTAGAAAATCATTTCAAATGGTCTTTCAAGATCCCCATAGCTCTATTAATCCACAACAAAGAGTTGGCAAAGCGATTGAGGAGCCAATGAAAATCCATAATTTATATAATAAAAATGAACGAATGGAAGTTGCCATGGATCTGTTAGAGAAAGTTGGCTTAAGAAGTGATTATTATTTCAGATATCCGCATGAATTTTCCGGAGGGCAACGACAAAGGATTGGTATTGCTAGAGCTCTTTCTTTGAATCCAGAAGTAATAGTATGTGATGAACCAGTATCGGCATTGGATGTTTCTATACAATCACAAGTAATTAATTTGTTAAAAGAATTACAGGAAATGTATGAGTTGACATATATATTTATTGCTCATGATTTAAGTGTAGTAAGATATGTTGCAGATGAAATAGCTGTGATGTATTTAGGACATATAGTCGAAAAATCGGAAACGGATGAACTATTTAAAAATCCTCTTCACCCTTACACAAAGGCCCTTTTTTCATCTATTCCAAGAATTGATCAGGGTAAAAAGAAAGAGAGAATAATTCTGGAGGGAAATATTCCTTCACCTATTAATCCACCAAAGGGATGTAAGTTCCATACAAGGTGTCCATTTGCTATGGAAATATGCAAAAGGGAAGAACCTAAATTTGAATATGTTGATTCTAGTAGCCATAAGGTAGCTTGTCACCTATATTCCAATTAAAAGGAGGTTTTCAAGGTTGTTAGATTCAATTGACAATAAGATAGATTGGATTTTTCATGAACTAGTAGATTTTAGAAGAGATTTACATATGTATCCTGAACTGTCATTCAAAGAATTTGAAACCACCAAAAAAATAAAAAGTTTTTTATCAAACATTGATGTAAAAGTTATTGATAATATTGGTGGAAATGGAATTAAGGCAACCCTAAAAGGTGGTAAAAAGGGGAAACATATAGCATTTAGGGCAGATTTTGATGCATTACCAATTCAAGAAGAAAATAATATACCTTATAAATCGAAAAATAAAGGGGTAATGCATGCATGTGGACATGATTTACATACCGCTAGTTTATTAGGTCTTGCTAAAATATTAAGTGAGGAAAAAGATCAAATTTCCGGCAAGGTATCTTTTATATTTCAACATGCAGAAGAACAGATTCCGGGTGGAGCAATATCTATGGTTGAAGCGGGCTGTTTGGAAAATATTGATGAGATTTATGGTGCCCATATTTGGTCGTCATTACCATTGGGTAAAATTGGATTTTTATTTGGAGCGTCTATGGCATCAGGTGATACCTTTGATATAATTATAAATGGCAAAGGTGGTCACGGAGGGAAGCCTCATGAAACTATTGACCCAATTTTAATTGGAACACACCTTGTTAATAAAATAAACCACCTAACTAATAGGGAAATTGATTCTCATAGTACTGCAGTTGTTTCAATTGGTAGTTTCCAATCTGGTGATACGCATAATGTTATTCCAAGCAACGCTGTTATTAAGGGAACAGTAAGGACTTTTGATGAAAATATAAGAGACTTTATTGAAGAAAGAATCAAACTATTATGTGAAACTATGGGGAGTTTTTATCATTGTAAAATAGATGTAAAATATACAAGGGGATATCCAACCCTAGTTAATGATCCTAGATATGTAAACAAAGTAATAGACATAGCAGAAGATTATTTTGAATTAGATGATATTTTAAGGTTAGAAAAGCCTTCTATGGCTATGGAAGACTTTGCTTATTTTTTACAACATAGACCCGGTTGTTACTTTTACATTGGGGGAGCAAATCCAGAAATAGGAGCAAATTTCCCTCATCACCATCCTAGGTTTAATCTTGATGAAAATTCAATAAAAAATGTAATTAAATTAAATTATGGAATTGTGAAAAATAATAGTGTTGATTTGAAAGCATAGTTAGGGAAAGGCGTGTTATGAATGAATTTTAAGGACAAAGTTGTTATTATTACAGGCGCTGGTGGTGGGATTGGATTAGAAACCTCCATTTTATTTGCGGAAAAAGGTGCAAAGGTTATAATGACAGATATTAATGAAGAAGCGGGAAATAATTCCTTAAATAAAGTGAAGGAAATTGATAAGGATGCCGTTTTTATGAAACATGATATAAGTGATAAAAATCAGTGGAAAAAGGTTGTAAAGTTGGCAAAGGATAAGTTTGGTAAAATTGATGTATTATTTAATAATGCTGGGGTATTCCTAATCAAATCCTTAATAGAGTCTAGCGAGGAGGATATTGATAAGCTATACAATATCAATATTAAAGGGACCTTTTTAGGGATGAAATATGTAATACCTGTTATGAAGGAACAACAAGGGGGTTCTATTATTAATACATCTTCAACTGCTGGTTTAATGGGTTCAAATAATGTTTCTTTATATGGGATGACAAAATCTGCAATTAGAAATTTGTCTAAACATGCCTCCTGGGAATATGCTGGAGACAATATTCGGGTGAACTCTATTTATCCAGGTTTTATAGATACGGATATGTTAAAACAAAGGGATAGGCAAGGGGACTCCACATCAGATGAACAGGCTAAAGGGGTACCATTAAAAAGACTTGGGACTCCAATGGAGATAGCCAAGTCAGTGTTATATTTGTCTTCTGATTATGCTAGTTATATAACCGGAGAAGAATTAATTATTGATGGTGGCAGATCCGTAGGCCTAAGAATTTAGTGATAATAAAAGTATAAAAGGAGTAATATAGATGAAGGGAAATGTATGTTTGACGTTTGATTTTGATGCATCTTCATTATGGATACAACGGGATATGACTAGTACCACTGCCATTTCTCGTGGTGAATTTGGTGTTAATTCAATCGAAAGAATTCTTACCTTTTTAAAAAGCCGGGGAATAAAAGCCACATTTTATATTCCCGGTCACACGATGGAGTCATATCCAGAACAATGCATCCAAATCATGAAAGATGGTCATGAAATTGGACTTCATGGATATATGCATGAAAATTTTAATACCCTTTCGCAAAATGAGGAAAAGGAAATACTTTTAAGAACTAATGATATATTAAAGGAAATGAGTGGAGCCTATGCTTTGGGATTTAGATCCCCCTCTTGGGATATTACTAATCGAACGATGGAAAACCTAGAGCAAATGGGAGTAATTTATGATAGTAGCCAGATGGCCTTGGATTATAGCCCTTATTTCTGTCGAATAGGTGATGAAGTATTTAAGGATAAACCTATTAAGTTTGGAAGAAAATCAAATTTGATAGAAATCCCTATTTCATGGTCTTTAGATGATTATCCATATTTTGAATTTTTAAAAACTCCAACAGGGGTTATACAGGGTTTACAAAATGAAGAATTAGTGTATGACAATTGGCGTAAAGATGTAGATTATATGCTTAGGGATTTTAAAAATGGTGTTTTAGTAGCGACATTTCATCCCCAAGTTTCCGGAAGGGGTCATAGATTTCTAGGTTTCGAAAAATGGGTTGATTATTTAATAGACCAAGGAATAGATTTTAAAATGATGAAGGATGTAGCAAATGAATTTAACAATGGAGTGAAATTTGGTGAGTATTCTCCAATCTATAATGATTGAAGAGGTGAGGAAATAAATGGAACTAATTGATATGATAAAGAATTATGAGGAAGAATATCATTTGTTTTTAAAAAAGTTGATAGAAATAGAATCACCAACATTTGAAAAAAAGCAAGTTGATAAGGTGATAGATGTTGTTGAGGATTTTTTAATGAATGAAAATTGCAAAATTAATAGAGTTTATGATGATAAATTTGGTGATCAACTTGTGGCAGAATGGGGAAAAGGTGACGAACAGATTTTGTTTATTGGGCATGTTGACACAGTATGGGATGTAGGAACACTTAAGGAATTCCCATATAGTATGGATGCTGGTGAATTAAGGGGTCCAGGGTCTTACGATATGAAAAGTGGTATCATGCAAGCCTTATTTGCCATTAAAACCATGAATGAAATGAAAATTAAATTAAAGCATAAGATTGTTTTATTAATTAATACAGATGAAGAAGTGGGTTCTCCGAGTTCAAGAAAATTGATAGAATCCGAAGCTATAAAAAGTAAATTTGTTATGGTAGGTGAAGGAGCAGTACTTCCTGGAGGAAAATTGAAAATAAGGCGAAAAGGTTTTGGTATATTTAAGATGGAAATTAAAGGTATTTCATCACATGCTGGAGTCGACCCTGAAAAGGGGGTTAGTGCCATTCATGAATTTGCTCAACAAGTATTAACTTTGGAGAAAATTTCTAGTCCTAAAAAGGGAATTACAATTAATGTAGGTGTAGTTAAAGGTGGAACAAGGGCAAATGTAATAGCCGATAATTTATATGCTGAAATTGATTTGCGAGCATGGACAAAACAGGACTTATTAGAAAGTGAAAAATTAATTAATTCACTCAAACCCACTAAAGAGGGGATAGAGCTAAAGATTTCTGGAGGAATTAATCGTTTCCCGATGGAATTTGATGAAAAGGCATCAAATGTATTTGAGCAAGCTAAAGAGCTTGCAAGTGAAATTGGGATTGAGCTGGAAGGTGTAGGAGTAGGTGGAATGAGTGATGCTAATATTACCTCTGCTCTTGGAATTCCTACAATTGACGGTCTAGGTGGTGTTGGTGGGGGAGGACATTCTAAAAACGAGCATATTTTAGTAAGTTATATTCCAGAAAGAATTGCGTTAATGGTGAAATTATTTACTGGGCTGAAATAGAGATTTACGTATACGATTAATATTATTTATTGTAAAATCAGAAACAGATTAATAACTTGAAATAAGTCTAGGAAGCAAGGTAAACTTGCTTCCTAGATTATTAATTTCCATAAGATTATGGGATAAAGTTAAGATCATTCAACATCAATTTGTGCACGTTGTAATTTTCCACTGTAGTCAACGTAAACGGCTTTCCATTCTGTATAAACATCTAGTGCTTGGACTCCAGAGTCACGATGACCATTTCCAGTTCCCTTTGTTCCTCCGAATGGCAGGTGAATTTCTGCACCTGTTGTTCCTGCATTCACATAAACAATTCCAGTATCTAAATCTCTTTGTGCTTTATACACTTGGTTAACGTCTTGTGTGAAGATTGAGCTCGATAATCCATACTCAACACTATTGTTTACTTCAATAGCTTCTTCAAAAGATGACACAGGAATTAATGATACAACAGGTCCGAAGATTTCCTCTTGGGCAATTCTCATGTTAATAGTTGCATCCGTAAATACAGTTGGCTCGAAGAATAGTCCCTCTTTATACTGATCTCCTGTTAATTCATTTCCACCGGCGATTAGTTTAGCACCTTCATCTTGTCCAATTTGAATATATTTTTTAATTTTGTCAATCCCAGCTTGGTTGATGATTGGTCCAACTTTAATACCATCTTCAAGGCCATTACCGATTTTTAGATCTTTCATTTTGCTTAAAATTAATGATTCTAATTTTTCCTTTACATCTTTATGAACGATGACTCGGCTACATGCTGTACAACGTTGTCCACTTGTTCCAAAGGCACTCCACAAAATTCCCTCAGCAGCTAAATCTAGATTAGCATCATCCATCACAATAACGGCATTTTTACCGCCCATTTCCAAAGAAACTTTTTTCAACTGTCTACCACACTCGGCAGCAATGTTACTTCCTGTCGCATTAGAACCTGTAAATGAGATAACACGGATATCAGGATGGTTAACCATAGCATCACCGACAGTGCTTCCTTTACCGAAGACAATATTAACGACCCCTTTTGGCAATCCTGCTTCAATGAAAATTTTCATTAATTCTTGGGCCATGATCGGTGTTTCGGTAGCAGCCTTCCACACGACAGCATTTCCAGCGACAATTGCAGGGAATGATTTCCAAGTAGCGATTGCAATTGGAAAATTCCACGGAGTAATTAGTCCAACAACCCCAATAGGAGCACGAACACTCATGGCAAATTTGTCTTTTAGCTCTGCATTAGTTGTTTGCCCAAATAAGCGTCGTCCTTCACCGGCCATATAGAAAGCCATGTCAATGCCTTCTTGAACTTCACCACGTGCCTCTTCTAACACTTTTCCATTTTCTTGCGTCAGTAGTTGGGAAAGATGTTCTTTCTTTTCCTTCATAATGCGACCAACTTCATATAAAACTTCTGCACGTATTGGTGCGGGGACAAGTGCCCATTCTTTTTGTGCTTCTTTTGCTGCGGAAACTGCTGCATCAACATCCGCTGCTTCTGATAATGGAACTTTTACAATTGTTTCTCCTGTAGCAGGGTTGATCACATCTGTTGTTTCCTTTGGTTCAATCCATTCACCATTAATATGATTTTTTAACGTTTCTTGATCTAGAGTTACGTGACTCATTAAAAATCTCCCCTTTTTATTTTTTTTACCTTTTAAATGGTAATAACTTTTCTAGCCTTGACACAACTTCTTGGAGTCGTGCCAAATCAACAGTAAGAGATATACGAATATATCCTTCACCAACACTTCCAAATAAATGTCCTGGTGTGACAATAATATGTGCTTCATTTAGTAACAGCGTAGCAAATTCAGCAGAAGTAAAGTCACCCGGTACTTTCGCCCAAAGAAAAATAGTTCCCTCAGGTTTTTCTGCTTCAAGCCCTAATCGTTGAATTGCCTCATGCAACATTTCCATCCGCTGTTCAAAAACTCGGCTATTTTCCTTTGGAAAAGCTAAATCACTAACCAGTGCTGAAGCTGCAGCCTTTTGGATAGCAGGAAATTGAGAAGTGTCAATATTGCTTTTTAAAGTGGCTAATCCTTGAATGACCTCTTTATTCCCAACGACATAACCAATTCGCCAACCTGACATATTAAAGTTTTTAGAAAGAGACCCAAATTCTACAGCTATTTCTTTAGCACCATCCACTTGCAGAATACTTGGTGCCTCATAGTCACCAAATTGCACCAAACTATAGGCACTGTCATGTGCAAGCAAAATCTGGTTTTCCTTTGCAAATTTAATCGCATCTTTAAAATCTATAATTGAGGCAGTTGCCCCAGTTGGATTATTTGGATAATTCAATAGCATTAACTTGGTCTTTTTATTTACATTTATTTCATCCCAGTTTGGTTTAAATCCGTTATTTGGATCAAGTGGGAAATCTTGCATGACACCATCAGCTAAATGAACAGCCGTTTTATATGCTGGATATCCTGGGTTAGGAACAAGCACACCCTCACCTGGATTGACGACAGCTTGAATAAGGTTGGCAATCCCTTCTTTTGACCCAATTAATGCTAAAACTTCTGTGTTAGGATCTAATGAAACTCCGTAATTTTTTTGATAAAAATCTGCTACAGCCTCCCGAAAAGGAGCAACACCTTGGAATGGAGAATAGCGGTGATTTGCTGGGACCTCTACTTCCTCGCGCATTTTTTCAACAATAAATTTAGGTGCTGGGCCATCTGGTGCCCCAATACCTAAATCAATGACATCAGCACCTTCAGCAATTAGTGCTTGTTTTTTCTTTTGAAAATCAGCAAATAAATATGGAGGTATTTGCTTTACCCTATTTGCGATAAAATCCATCATAATCCCCAATCTGAATTTTAGTTTTTACTAGAAAAATTACCTAAATACTATTTTACAGTATTTAAATAATTAAACAATTGCTTCCTCTATTAATAAATCCTTTTCAGCAAATCTTTCAAAACGTAAAGGAGTAAAGTCAATATTCTCATATTTTCCTGTACGAATATACTCTGACATTCCTCTACCGACTGCTGGTGCCTGTTGCATTCCATGACCACTAAAACCGACCGCCATATGGTACCCTTTTAATTCTGGATGCTCCCCTATGATAGCATTTTGATCAATAGTATTATAGCTATAAATTCCAGCCCAACCACTTTGGATTTTTGCTCTTTCAAAGTTAGGGATACGGTTAGCAAGTATTGGCCAAAGGAATTCAGTAAAGAAGGAACGATTCCAAGAAAATTCGATACCGGGCTTCACATCTTCTGAAAAACCAGAAATAACTGAACTCCCTTCATGACGGAAATAGACCCCTGTCGGATCTACCGTTAATGGCAACATATTCTTTAACGGTTCCGCAACATCAAATTGAATGATTTGCCTTTTTAAAGGATTAATAGGAAGGGTCACACCTACAGTTTCACTAATAGCTGGAGCCCAAGGACCGGCACAATTAATAACAATCGGTGCACGATAAGTATCTCCTCCCGTTGTTTTAATGCCACTTACTTTACCTGCCTCTTGAAGTATTTCCCCAACTTCCTCATATATATATGTGGCACCCATTTGTTTTGCTTTTTTAATGTAACCTTGCATCACAGAATAGGGATCTAAATATCCATCTTTACTGGAGTAAAGTCCCCCGGCAATATCATCAAGATTTAATTCAGGGATAACCCTAAGTAATTCATCATGATACAGAAGCTCTGAATTAATATTGTATCCATTTTGAAGCTTAGCCTGTGTTTCTAATTGTTTCATACTTGTTTCGTTTTTTGCCAAAAATAAATAACCATTCTGGCGAAAATCAATTTCTGCCCTTTCCCCATCTACTGCCATATCCTCAGGGAAGGTAGAGTATTTTTCAACCGCATATTTACCCATTTGTACATTAACTGCAGTGGTGAACAGCTGTCTAATTCCGCCTGCGCTTCGCGGTGTAGAGGAGAATTCATATAATTTATCTTTTTCAAAAATAATAATTTCCCCAGTGTAGCCATCGTTTAATAAATTGTATGCTATACTAGAAGCGATAACACCGCCGCCCACGATAATAATATCTGTTTGTTTACCCATTCTTTCACCCCTAAAAGCATTATAGGGGTAATGCTAACATATAATAATCCCGGATTCTATGGCTAAATTGCACAATTCTTGTATAGATAAATAGTGATTAGTTTATTGTAGACAAAAACAAAAAACCTTTGAATTATGAATAAGTAAACGTTTTCAGAGGTTTTTTAATGTTTTATCTATTTGGTCAATGTGTACATATTTGAAAAAAATTGATCTGACTTTTCTTGAAATAAGCGAAATTGAACCTTACAATTATTTCATAAGTGGAGTAAATTTCATAATTCCAAGCCCATGTGGGGCAAGGGTTTAAAAAGTTAAAAAAGGAAGTACCTCCCCAAATCTTGTATAATGGTAGTTAGAGAATACTATCCAAAAAGACTGGAGGAATACTTCCTATGTCCATTATACGACAACCTAGTTTATTTAGCATCCAAGAGTTATACGACATGCAACCTACCCAAAAGTATGATGCCATCATCTCAGCGATTAATATGGATGCGATTTATTATGAAGTTTGTAAAAGATCTAGATTAGGTGCACCAACAGAACTCAATTATGCCGCCATGATTATTTCTATTTTCATTCGGTACGTCGAACGTATCCCAACGATTAAGGATCTTATTAAACGTCTCGACGATGATATTGCCTTTAAACTTAACTGTGGGTACCTTGTTTCCGATGCTGTTCCGTCAGAGGCTTCTTATTCTAGGCTTTTGACAAAACTGAGTGAATCCAACATCTTAGAAAAAGTTCAAGAGCAACTGATTGTTCAAGCAATAAAAGAAGGCTTTATTATCGACGATACTATTGCCATTGATGCCACACATTTCGAAGCCCGTGATAAAGCACCAACTAAGAAAAAAGAAGAGGCGCCAAAGGAACCAAAGAAACGTGGTAGAAAATCCAAAGCTGAGCGTGATCAATGGTTACAAGAACAAGCCGAAATAGAAGCAAACAAATCAATATACGAAAAGAAAATCGTTGACCAACTTGACACTGATCTATCCGAGTTACGTTCTAAAGTTCCACGAGGCCCTGAATGGGGCATTAAGAAAAACTCAGAAGGTAAAAACGAATTTTGGTATGGCTATAAGGGCCATTTAGCTGTTGGAGCAACAAGTCAGTATATTTTACAATCCCTTTTTTCATCAGGAAACTTAAATGATGGAAAAGCTGCGATTGCATTACTTAAAGGATTAGATGAGCGATTATCACTTCCTCATTTGCGTTATCAAACAATGGATGCCGGTTATGATTATGAGCCAATCTATGAACAAGTTTATCGAATGAGGCAACAGTCAGTCATTGCCTACAATAAGCGTAATGAATCTGAACCCATTGGTTTCGATCAACACTTTGCACCCACTTGTTTTAGGGAACATTCCTATCGATATGATAGTTATGATGCTAAGTATGAAACTTTAAAATACACAAGACCTAAAGAATGCATTGACTGTCCCCTAGCTAATGAAGGCATCTGCCAGAAAGTATTTAAAATGAAAATTACCAAAGATCTTAGAAAACACACTGCACCAGCAAGGGGTTCGAACGCTTGGAAAAAGATATACAATCAACGTACAGCTGTTGAAAGGGTCAATGCCTATTTAAAAGAATTCTTTCAATTAAATAATGTTCGTTATCGAACTGGAAAAAGAGCTAAGATACACTTTGATATAGTCACACTTATTTATAATGCTTCAAAGTTAGCAGTAGATCGTTTAAATAATGCATTACAAAATCAGACGCAAGTTGCTTAAAATTAAAGATTAAAGTCTGTGTGGACACCGGCTTCACGTAGACTCCTACAGGAAAAGCAACAGCCGAAAATCCATTTAATACGTTTACCAAACGTATTAAATTAGTTGAGGCGTTGCCTGTGGAAAGCGAAGTGAAGCCGGCAACACAGAAAACAATAATTTTTAAATTTTTAGATTAAGGAATTCTGTTAAACTGTAACTTTTTAAAAAGAGTAATTATGAAATTGACTCAAGTGTAGTAAATAATGGGAAATATTTGGTTTTAAAGCAATCCAGCGACATTTAAGAGCAGTCTTAGCTTAGTATCCGTCTATGTGCGATACCGTTACCCTACAGTATAAGTGCAATAATCTGCGTTTTAAGTGCAGTCATCGTCAGTATAAGTACGATTCCCCTAGGTTTTAGTTTGACCGCCCCGGAATTTCGCTAGAATTTTTAACAATGGAATAAAGTAATACACAATGTTGGAAGTTTTTAATGTCAATCGAGGTCATTTCTTCCAACTTATTAAGTCGATAAATAACCGTATTACGATGAATATATAAAGTATTAGCAGCACCAGTAATATTCATGCCACTTTCACAATAAGCGATAAATGAGCTCATAATATCTAAATAGATTTTATCATTTCTAATTTTGTTAAGACGAAATAATACTCGCTTTTTAAATGTTTGGTCGATTTTATTAGGTAGTAAATCTACCATCACATCCCAATCATGATAGCTTAAAACATTTCTTGAACTATTTAATTGTTCATATTCGAGTAGTAAATGTTCTGCTTCCTGATAAGACTCGTGAATGCTAAAAATTGAATCGGCCAGTTTTCCGACGGTAATGTAAATGTCGGAATCGTAATGTTTTTTTAACCTTCTTAATAATTTATAACTTTGGGTATAAAAATGTTCCAGAAATTCATGATACTCATCCTCAGATGACACTGTCAGCAAGAGTAATATTTCACCTTTATTGAGAAAGTTAACCTTCATTAACTGATTTGATTTGAAAAATAACTTCACTTCATTAATTAAATGTTCTTTGAGATTTCTTAATGTAAAGGAGTAGACAAGTTCATCAAATTCCTTCATTAAAAAATCACTTAGAGTAACAATGATACAGAAGGACATTTTTTCTGTATCTATTTGTAATTCTTTACAATATTGGATGGTACGTGCTTCATTTTTAGTATCGTTAAAAAGCAGATATTGTAAATACGTTTCTTCCATTTCGGCTTCTAGATCTGCCAATTGTTTATAATAGGTTTCTTGCCACATTAATTCAACATAATGTTTCGTTAATTCGGCATGGGGCCTTACCTCTTCTGGGGGGCCAATAATTCCTAAAACACCTACGATTTCTTGTTTGAAAGTCAACGGTACTGCAATTCCCGGAAGTACATTATGTAACCCTATCACATCTTCTTTATCGAAGGTAATAAAGTCGTTACTATCAATGACCTGTTTGTAGGCTGGATGAAAGGTACCAACCCTATCAAGATTGGAATCACCAATAATAAATCCTTTTTCATCACTTAAACTTATCGGAAAAGGTAATGTCTCTGAAACCGTTTTCACGATGTTTTGTGCAATTTGTACGAACCCCTTCACCGGCTCCACCACCCAAGTTTGGTAATTATACTGCCAGATATAACGTTAATTTATGCAAAATCTCACAAAATTATTAGTTATATTGTCTATATTAATTGTACAATATTTATGTTAAATTACAAAATAATCACTTATTGCAAGGTGATGAAGGGAAAGGAGATGTAACAGTTGTTATACCTTAACGAAGCATCGATTAGTAAAACAGTATCAATGAAAGATTTAATCGATGGCATTGAACAAGCATAAGACATTTACGAACAAAATACCTTTAAAATGCCGACAAGAAGTCAAATTCGAGATGAGAAAACACACTTTTGCTAATGCCTTGTATTACAGAAGATTATATGACGACAAAATCGATCACTGTATTTCCAGAAAACAAACAAATACCAACAATCCATGGTTTAGTTGTCTGAATCATACGGGGGAAATTAAAGCATTAGTCAATGGTACCTATCTGACAGGAGTAAGAACAGGAGCCATTGGTGGCTAGGCAGTTCGCCGTTTAGCAAAACAAGACGTTTCTAAACTTTCTATCATCGAAGCAGGTGTTCATGGGCTATATCAAAAGATTGCAGCGTGTAAGGAACGAGAGTTTACAGATGTTTATGTCTATCACCACAAAAAGTGAGAAAGTCACCAAACTATTCAATCGATTGAAACAACATTTAAAAAATCATAATAACATCCATGCGGTGACACTGTCGAAGAGGCGGTTGAAGTGGCTGACGTCATTATTACTGCTACGAATTCATATGAACCAGTACTACCAAATGATGAAAAACTATTAAAAGGAAAATTAATTGTTGGTGTCGGTTCCTTTCAACCGACAATGAGAGAATTCCCTGAAGCATTGTATAAAGTGACGTCCCGTATATTCATCGACACACATGATGCCATCGAAGAATTGCGACTCCATTAAAAAATAACTGGATTACCGAAGATATGGTTCAAACGTTAGCATCCCATATCACCAAAGGTGACGCCATAGATAAAGATGAAACGAATATTTTCAAATCAACTGAAGTAGCATTATTCGATGCAGTAACAGCCTCGATGATTTATGAGAAGGCAGTCAAAACAGGGACAGGGATGAATTAATATAATTTGTAAGTGAAATTAAACTATTGATGCTAGTATATTCTTTTAGTTAATAACTGGTTTTCTCAATCCCGATTTGACATTGTTTTATCTATCGATTGATAATAGATACCCCTTGGTACAGGAGCACTTCACACATTTTTTGAATTGGATAATTTTCTTTTTGGTCATGAATAAAGTCAGTAATCTTAGTGGTCGTCTATTTCTTTTCTAATATGGCATAGCCTTTTTTAATATTTCATTCTCCTGCTGATGCTCAAGCATTAATGAAATTAGTGAAGATTTACATGTAAGGTTACTGGAGCAAACATATACGGAGTAAGAAGTTGAAATTATTTTATGTCCCTATAATTTTGGGAGCAGGATAAGGTTCGAAAGTAGAATCAGAAGATTGAAGTTTTTATGGATGTAACATGGAAGTTAAAATTATTGATTTTGGGGTAAGAAAGGTAGTATTGGGGAATTTAGACATTGTAGTAAGATGCTTTAAAAATTTGTAACAATAAATAGTAAAAACATTCAATTTCATTTATAAAAAAATATAAAAAGAGTCAATAAAAAAACGAATTAAATGAATACTTTACGTTATAAGGAGTTTTGAAGGATAGAAAAAAATACACAGAAAGGTTCTGACCCGTGGTCTGATCTATGGCTCAGCAAAAAAGATATTGGTGGAGGTAAAAATATAGCTATTTGAACACTTGATAATATAGAAAATGTCTTATACAATATGTCCCAAACATTCAGTGAAGTTGTTAGGGTTGTTAATATAGTTTAGTTATTAGAATGTAGACATTTTTGATTACTTGGTAGTCAAATTAGCTATTACAGTAAATAGAATTAGAATACATCTGTGGTTTTGATAGATGTCGAAGTGATACTAACCTAAATAGGCTATTGATACTGTAAGAAACTTCCAAAGAGGATTGATGATAATAATCATTCCTCTTTTAATTAGTTAATCTAAAAGAGTAACCCTCTTTCTAAATAATATCACAAGATTAAATTTTGAAGAGTATTTGTTTTCTCTAAACGTATTCCACTCTTAGTGTAGTATAAGTTTTGGTACCTCCAGTATATTATATTATTTTTAAATAAATTTGTGCACTATGCACGAAAGAACAAAAAGCTGTTAAACAATGCTAATGCTATTTTTCGACCAATTGCAGAGCCCGATATAAAGATATATATCCTAAAAATTGTTCACTTTAACTATATCAATGTAATCATAATAATTTATAATATATATAATTTCAAAACTATTTTTGGGGTGGTGTTATTATAATCCGGATTGAAAACTATTTAGGAGGTGAGCTGTCGGTTAATCTGAAAAAGAGAATCAGGATGTTAATATAGAAATCACTAATTTGTAAACGATGGAATAATAAATACAAACAGTTGAATTTTAAGGTTGAATTACAATTTCCAAACAATAAAATTTAGAAGTTAGAAAGGGGAATTAATAGCCGACTATGTCTCACATACTTTATCTTAATCGTAAAGAAATAGAATCAATTGGTCCAAGCTTCTTAGAAATTACAAATTTAATTGAAAAGGCATTCAAACTAAAGGCGAAAGGAGAGGTAATCCAACCACCGAAACATTGGATACAATCTGGTTCAGAAACCTTTTTTAGTGCAATGTCTAGTTATATTCCTTCTCTTAATGGAGCAGGAGTAAAATGGCAGAGTGGAAATCCTCGGAATCGTAAACAAGGACTTCCTTATATTTTAGGTTTATATCTTCTTAATGATGAGGAGGGGTTCCCTCTAGCAATAATGGATTCAACATGGATAACAGAAATGAGAACTGCTGCTGCATCTGCTTTAACAGCAAAATACCTTGCCCGTAAGGTTTCTGAAACTATAGGTATTATAGGGTGTGGTTTACAAGGGCGAAGCAACCTGGAGGCAATTAAGGATGTGGTCCCTACAATAGAGAGGGCAAAGGCATATGATATTAATCCGGATATAACAAAGGAGTATTGTGAAACTATGAGTCAGCGGTTAGGCATAGAAGTTACCCCTGTAAATTCTCCCCAGTTAGCTGTGGAAGATTGTGATATAGTTGTGACTACTGGTCCGATAAAGAATCCACCTAGTCCAACTGTACCACCGGGATGGGTATCCCCGGGTACACTTTGTATAGCCATTGATTTTGACTCATATTGGACTCCGAAGGCTATGGCTCAGATGGATTATATAGTAACAGATGATTATAATCAAATTACAAATATGAGAAATTATGGACTATTTTTGGATACTCCTGATGCTGATGCAGATTTGGCAGAAATCGTGGGTGGTATTAAGAAAATACGTCAAACCGATAACGAAAATATTCTTGCATTTAATTTGGGTGTAGCCATTGAAGATTTGCCAACCGCCATTGATTTGTTTCAACGGGCTAAAGATAGAAATATAGGTATGAAGTTACCCTATATAGTTTGATTTATAGAATAGAGTTAAAAATTGGTAAAGAAAAAATATAATTATATATTTTTCTATTTGAATTCTTTGAAGTTACCGAAAGTTAGTGATTTTCTTTTTAACCTGTGTACCCAAAAGTAATGGTTAGATGTAATTATTCATTGACATAGTAATATGTAATCTTCTTAAATCGATTATTGAAAAGTAATTTTTTGAAAATATCATTTTTATCCTTATTTTATGTAGTAAAATAATGTTTAATTGAGAATGTGGGTTTAAAGAAAGATTTGTTTATTTCTATTAACCTTTAATTGTAACAAATTAAGAAGTGGAGGAGTTATGATGAAGAAATATGTAGTAGATCCCCTTAAGTCAATTTTAGCTCCGACAGGGGAGGTATCCTTAACAAAAGATGATACAGCTTTGTTAATTATTGACATGCAGTATCTAGATGCGCATCCGGATTATGGTCTCGTTTTGACAGCCAAGAAAGAAGGTATTGATACTTCATATTATGAAGAACGATTAAAACTCATTATCAAAAATATTGAAGAATTGTTACACATGAGTCGTGAAAAAGGGGTGGAGGTGATTCATGTTACAATTGAATCATTAACTAGGAGTGGTCGTGACCGAAATGATATTCATAAATGGACTGATTTGCATGCACCTCCTGGTTCGAAACTAGCTGCTATTATTGAAGAGCTTGAGCCAATTGAAGAAGAAATGGTATTTAAAAAAACCTGTTCGGGGGTATTTAATGGAACAAATATTGACCAAGTACTCCGAAACATCGGAATAAAAAACTTAATTGTTGTTGGTGTGGTTACTAATCAATGCGTTAGTACTGCAGTTCGGGGCGCAGCGGATAGGGGCTATTTTGTTACATTAGTAGAGGATGCTTGTGCTGCCTTTAGTGAATCACTACACCAAGCCTCTGTTGAAATTCTTGGTGGGGAATACTGTTACGTGAACAGTACTTCAGAAGTCTTAAACAAAATTAATAAAGAAAACTAATGTAAAAATTGACAGATATTAGTTGGATAACAAACCATTGACAAATATTATAAAAAATAAAAGTCATGTGGATTCCCCTAAAAAAGTATGACTAACTCAAAATGGTTGAATTCACATGACGCAAGGAACGATAATATAAGGTTTTAGAACCTGGCCAACAATCTAACGTTTCCCTTTTAAATCTACAAGGGATTAATTTCAATTAAGTTGTATGAAAGCCCTTCCAATAACCTTGATATTATTGTTTTCGTAAAAATAAAATATTCCTTTTAAATAATCTGTGAGGTAACCTGTACTATTCAATTAAAAATAGAGGGAGAGAAAAAATGTATAAAAATAAATTTTACTTTATTTATTTGCTGTTATTAATTAGTGTCCTAGTTGTTTCAGGCTGTAATTCAGGCTCACCAAGCTCAATAAAGGAGGAGCAAGAAAAAAGTAAATTAGAACAAATTAAGGATTCTGGGACACTAAGGGTTGCTACTTTTACTGACATGATGGGGTGGGGATCTTTGGATGAATCGGGAGAATACGTAGGATATGACCCTGATATTGCTCGTGCAATTGCAAAGGATTTAGGTGTTGAAGTTGAATTTGTTCCGATAAATACTGTGGATAGAATACCAGTTCTTCAAACAGATAATGCCGATGTTGCTATAGCGGCTTTTACTCCAACAGAGGAGAGAGCAGAATCTGTGACTTTTACCCAACCATACGCCGCGGTGGGGATGCTACCCATTTTTAAGAAAGGTACCGAGGTAAATCAAATTGAAGATATTGCTGATAAGAAAATTTCTGTTACCAGAGGATCTACTCCAGATGCTGTTGTCACTGAATTATTTCCAGATGCTGACATTTACCGTTATGATAGTATGGCTGACAGTATAACGGCATTAACTACAGGTAAGGTTGAAGTGTTTTTTGATACACAGAGTCTAGGTGTAGAATTATCAAATAAAGACCCAGAATTGGAAGTCATGCAAGGGAATCCAATAGCATTGGAATATATAAGTATGGGTATTCAACAAAGTGAAGATAATGAATGGTTGGACTACTTAAATGAATGGATTAAGGAATTTACGGAATCAGGTAAAAATACAGAGTGGTATGAAAAGTGGTTTAGTTCACCCCTTCCTGACTTTAATGATCCAATTCCTAATTTTATCGAATAATATAAACCTATAAAGTAGGGGGAATTTACTCCTGTAATTGGGATACCTAAATACACAATCTTTTGAACTTTCTATATTATAAAGGTGCCTTCGATTATGACTTATTGGAATAATCGAAGGCATAATCAAACTAATGAGAATCAAGAACAATAACTCGGAATATGTTATATAATTGATTGAATTATAATCTTTTTTATTTATGGATGTATTAGATTTGCAAAAAACTTAAAAAATAGGAGGTGGATTCAGATGAGTCTTGTATTCACTGATTTAATTCCTTATATTCCGAACTTACTTAAAGGTCTATCACTCAGTATTATTATAACTGTTTCAAGTATGGTACTTGGTTCATTGTTAGGCATAATTATTGCAACCCTTAGAACCAGCAATAATTTTATGTTAACTTCCTTTGCAAAGACATTTATAGAAGTATTTAGAAACACTCCCATACTGGTTCAACTCTACCTTCTTTATTTTGGACTTGCTCAATTTGGAATACACATTAGCCCGTTGTGGACAGCAATTATAGGGATGACAATTAATACCGGGGCTTATAGTGCTGAGATTTTTAGGTCTGGTTATTCAAGTGTATCTGTAGGAATACAAGAAGCAGGTTTGGCATTGGGTTTTAAAGGCATACAACTAATTAGGCTAATTTATTTACCAATAGTCTTTAAAAACTCTTTTCCAGCTCTAGCAAATCATTTCATTTTACTATTTTTATTTTCTTCCATTGCCTCGATTGTTACGCTTGAGGAATTGACATACCAAATTATGGTTATTCAAACAGAAACTGCGAGAACATTTGAGATATTTATAGTGGGAATCATTTTATACTATTCAGTTTCTTCTGTTTTTGCATATTTGTCTAGAAAGATAGAAAGAAATGCATTTAAATGGTAGGAGGGTATAGATAATGATTCAAGATTTTGGTTGGATACATTTGGTTCCACTTTTGAAGGGGGCCTGGTTAACCATTGTCCTTTGTTTTTTTTCTGGAATATTCGGAACCTTAATAGGTATTATAGCGGGGATTGGGGCTACCTTACAAAATAGAATATTACAAAAAATATCTGCTTTTTATATAAATTTATTAAGAGGAATACCATTATTATTAATAATATTTATGGTATTCTATGGATTACCAATGCTAGAAATAGGTTTTAAATTACCAAGGGAATTTGCTGCAGTTTTTTCACTTTCAATTTATACGGGAGCATACATGGGGGAGATTGTAAGGGGGGGAATCCAATCAGTTGATCAGGGACAGTTTCAAGCGGCTAAGGCGCTGGGAATGAATAATTTTAAAATGTATTCAAATGTGATTTTCCCACAAGCAGTTAAATATATTATCCCTCCGGGTATTGGTTTTATCATCGCCTTAGTAAAGGATTCTTCTCTAGTTTCTGTTATTGGTTATATTGATTTAACAAGAGCAGGTAAAAACATCAGTAATTTAACATTTGATCCTTTTACTACTTACTTAGTGGTTGCCCTAATTTATTTTATTATTAGTTATGTTTTGTCAAAAGTATCGTTTTATTACGAGAGTAAATATTTTCATAATGGTAGATCTACTACCTAATATATTTTTGGGAGGTTTTAAAACTGATTATACAAGTAAAAGACCTAGAGAAAAGTTTTGGGGATCTAGATGTATTACGGGGGATAAATTGTAATATAGAAACAGGAGAAGTAGTTTGCGTGATAGGGCCATCTGGATCTGGAAAGAGCACCTTCCTTCGATGCATGAATTTATTGGAGGATATCACTGGTGGCACGATTATTATTAACGGACACAACTTGACAGATTCGAAAAAGAAAATCAATGACATTAGAACTGAAATTGGTATGGTATTTCAACATTTTAATTTATTCCCACATAAAACAGTAGTCGAGAATGTGATGCTAGCCCCTGTTAAAGTACTTAAGGAATCAAAGGACATTGTGAAAAAAAAGTCATATGCGTTATTGAAAAAGGTTGGATTATCTGAAAAGGCGGACTCATTCCCAAGTAGTCTTTCTGGTGGGCAACAACAGCGTGTAGCAATTGCACGTGCGTTAGCCATGGAACCAAAGATAATGCTATTTGATGAGCCTACATCATCACTCGATCCGGAATTGGTTGGAGAAGTGTTAAAGGTAATGAAAGATTTAGCACATGAAGGAATGACAATGATTGTAGTTACACATGAAATGGGATTTGCTCGAGAAGTTGCTGATAGAGTAATATTTATGGATGATGGTGTTATAGTGGAAGAGGGTATACCTGATGTTATTTTTTCAAATCCAAAATTTGATAGAACAAGGTATTTTCTAAATAAGGTGATTTGATTTATGGACTTTATTATGAAAATGAAATCTTAACCTGATGATGGGCATACTTCTAATTCGATCATTAGAAGTATGATTTGTCACAATTTTATGGGCATAATAAATTATCCGAATGAAAAATAGAATATAAGCATGAGCAAACAGGACGTTACTTAATCATTGCCAGATTGTAGTAAAAACTTAATGGTAATCTATGAATTATATGAAAATTAGTCGAATTTGTTTTTGTGTTTAGATGAATGCATAATATATAAATCTTTATTTTTCAATATTTACCTTCTTTCTAAATTATAAGTTAAAGAGTTGTTTTGATTTATGGTAATTCAGGGTGTTGTGTACCTTAGACTTATTTATGTTATAGGTTTTGTAAATTATTGATTATTTATCCTTAGCGAATCCATCAATATATTTTTAGTTAATAGCATACTTGTTTTTTTATTAAATGTTTATACCACTCTTTATTACATCTACACATATTTATTCTAGCTTGTTTAATTAAAAACTGTATTATTGTTGAATATCTGGAAAATTTACCTATTCGTTCAATCCCCCTTGCTAAATCTATCTATACAAACCCTTTTTTAATGAAAGTTTAACTGACATTCCACACATGGATTTTATGTGTAATATTAATCTAAAAATAGACCACAGTATATTCAACTAGCGGGGACGTTAAGTGGTGGAGAACAGCAAATGTTAGCGATAAGCAGGGGGCTAATGGTTAATCCAAAATTATTAATGTTGGATGAACCATCAATGGGTCTTGCCCCGATTATTGTTGAAGGTATTATGAATATTATTAAAGAAATTAGTGAACAGGGAACAACTATTTTATTAATTGAACAAAATGCAAAAGCTGCATTGAAATTGGCTAGTCGTGGATACATTATTGAAACGGGAGAAATTGTGATGCACGACACTGCCGAAGTATTACAAGATCATGATGCCATTGTCAAAGCTTATTTGGGAGTGTAATATAATTAACTCCTTTAAATACCAACTTGTACTTAATCACTGTATGTTGTTGGTGAAATGAATCATAAATATTACAGATTATTAATCTGATAAAATAAGTTACCTTTTAATTGTTTATTGTGTGAATAAATATCGCGCAGTAAACAATTTTTATTTTTAGTATATTTTACTATTGAGTTTTGATATTTTATTTTACGAAATTTGATTATATAAAAAAGTGGTTATATAAAATAGTTGATTTTTCATAACTTTAATTTGTGTTGGTCAAATTAAATGAAGGAGGCTAGTACTTTTTATTACCCCTTTTTATTATAACGGAAGGGTGACGAAAAATTAATTTGTCTATTGAGGGATATTCCGGTTTGCAGTACATGGGATATACTTTTGTTTGAGTGTCATACGACATTTAAACAATGAATTGAACTTCTTATACATATTTCACTATAAAAATTATCTGAATTTATGGTAAATCTTTATATTTGTGGAAAAGGATTGTATGAATTTCTTAATTATCACAATACTTAAATTGTTTCAATGTAGAAAGGTCAGTCCCTCGATGCCTATTACACTTTTATAAATACATTATTTTGTTTTCAAAATTAGACGATGGAAATTAGTGGGTAAAACCCTGTTAATTATAATTTTCTTGCAATAAACCAATTTTACCAAATGGGAGTGATCAAACTATAACTTTTCAAAATTTTTATAAGGATAACTTTATTTTATGCACTTGTTACATATTAATTTGAAATGTAATGATAAACCCTTTGTATAATTTGTGTTGGTTCATAATAATCAACTAATTTATTACTTGTAGTATTTGATTTTAAAATGAGCATATTTAAAATTTCTAGAAACAGTTCGAAAAGGGACTTGACATATAAAAAATAAACATGTATTATAATCTCACATTTGACAGTC
>DKGO01000175.1 GCA_002453315.1 Caryophanales bacterium UBA6768
TGACATATTACCGCAGGTCTAATATGTAAGATAATTTAGTTAAAATCACAATAGATTTAGTGCTGAGGTATAATTTTATGTCACATGTAACGGTTCTACCCATACTGATATCCCTTAAATTGGGAGGTCTAAAAGCTGGATAACCTTCCCATATACATTATATATACAATTCCAACTTGGTGCCACTAATGACATAGTAGGTAATCTCCAATAAAGCAATGATCAATTTCGAAATTGAATACCCTAGATTCAGTAATGGGTAAATACTAAACACTGGAAGTCCTTGCATTGGACTTTTGATAGAGGAAGGGTGAAACCCAAATGTTAATAAGATTTAAATATTTTTATTATAATGTGAGAAAATAAATAACCCAAAATAATAAGAAACCCAAGTTTCTAAAATTACTTTTAAGTAAGGTAGACGATTATTATGAGGACTGCTCCAATGGTAATCTTTTATACTATTTGAAGTTTTAGATATAAGAGTATCTATTGGGGAAATTTATTAGATGAAAAGGATAGTTCAATGGTTAAACAGTTTATTAGTAAAAATAAAATATTATTTAAGCTAATGACTTTGTACGGTATTATCGGTATAATTTGTGCAATTGTCGATGGTGCTGTGTTTTATTTTACATATAAAAATATAGGGGTCTATATTAGTAACTTCATCAGTATGAATGTTGGCATGATCCTTAGCTTCATTTTGAATACTTTTCTCAATTTTAAAGTAAAAGACAACCTACATAAGAGGGCTGGCATTTTTTTCGCGGTTGGGTACACTGGCTTAATAGTGTCAATGTTAATCATGTTAATTGGTGTAGATATTTTATTAATTAATGAAATGCCAGTTAAAATCTTCTCAGTTTTGTTTGTAGCAATAATGCAGTTTGCATTAAATAAATTGGTTACTTTTCGTACGAGTGCAACTTAAGATAGCTTATATTTAACGGTTACTATTTTAATAAAAGACTATCCGAAAAATATGGGGATTGTTCCTTTGAAAATCCTACAAATAAAATTAATAACTACACTATACTTTTTCGGAGAATTTGACAAACTCATCTATCTATGAGACTATACCCATTGGAGTAGCAATAAGTGAATCTGGCATTCTGTGTAACGTTTTTGAAGATTCTTATTCGCACTGGCGCGGCTAGAGGGCCGCAAGGACGCAACAGTAGGTTAGGGGTTGTGTTGCTTAAGTTAGAGAACTTGCAGTGGAACATTTACCGCGGTTAAAAGGAATATATATTCTCTGCACGATAAGGGAATAAAAATCAAATAATCTTATGTGTTACTTTAAACATCAAAGGGATACCTTCATAGTTATATGGGTATCCCTTTTCCATTGAATAAAGATAAACTCCAACAAAGTGTTTTATGTTTATTTATCATCATCATTACTAAATTTTTTAATTTTTTTATCAATTAATTCCCTTTCTTCTTTCCACCATACAGCATCCGGATGCTCAATTACCTCATTAACTTCCTCCTCATCTATCACTGCTGGTGCATCACCTCGAAGTGGTTTTCCTGAAGTGTTTTTAACAAACATAGAAACAGCAATAATTCCAATTATCGATGCAAATATTAAGTAATATGCGGGAGCAAGCGTTGTTGCGGTCACATTGATCAACCAAGCGATTAATAAAGGGGCTGTCCCTCCAAACAATGAGGCTGAAACGTTATATGTAATAGACAGACCAGTATACCTTACCTCAGTGAAGAACAAAGAAGGTAATTGGGAAGGCATGGTACCCTGTAATGCTGCCAATAAAACAGCTACAATCACTAATCCAATAAACACGAGCACATTATTGCCTGTTTCAATTAATAGAAATGCTGGTACAGATAAGACAACAACACCAATTAAACTCGCTAAAATAACTCGTTTATTGCCTAGTCGATCGCCAAAGTGTCCCATTAACAACACGATTGGAATCATAATGAACATCACAATTAAAATAAGTAACAGCCCTTTTGTATTCCCATAACCCAATACCTCTGATAAGATGGCATATAGGTTAATACCGTATAATCAATCACATTATAGAAAAATACCAATACAATAGCGATAATAATCGGATGACGATGATAAATTAACATTTCTCTTAAGGAAACATTTTCCACTCCTTCAGTAGCCTCACTTTTCTGTTCTTCCATTTTTGCAAATGCAGGGGTTTCCTCCAAATGATTTCGTAAATATAATCCAATAAAGCCAATTGGCCCAGCA
This sequence comes from Caryophanales bacterium UBA6768, assembly GCA_002453315.1. The sequence continues at coordinate 2,237 of DKGO01000175.1, forward strand.
ATAAAAAATGGAATTCTCCATCCCCAATCTAACATAGCTTGTTCACCAACGATATAGGTCATTAAGGTAACAAGTCCAGCACCTGCAATGTAGCCGACAAGTGTACCCACTTCTAAACCACTTGTCATAAGACTACGTCGGTTATCCGGGGATGATTCAGCAATAAAAGTCATTGCACCCGAATATTCGCCACCAGTTGAAAAGCCTTGGACGAGTCTTGCTAATACCAGTAAAATAGGCGCGGTAATTCCGATAGATGCATAGCTTGGAATAAAGCCGATAAAAAATGTGGCAATCGCCATCATTATTAATGTGATAGCTAAGATTCTCTTTCTACCTAATTGATCTCCTAGCCGCCCAAACACAACACCACCAATTGGGCGAACGAGAAATGCAATCGCAAACGTCCCAAATCCAAAAATCAATTGCAGTGATTCATCAATACCTGAATAAAAGACCTTTGACAAAATACCAACTAAATAAGAGTAAATTCCAAAATCAAACCATTCCATTGCATTTCCCATTGCTGTAGCTACTACAGCCTTTTTGGCAACATCAGAATCAACAACTGTCACGTCACTCTTTTTTAATTGCTTTTTCTTCTTGTTCTTTTTGGACATCATTTTCTCCTCATAAACAACTACAGTGTTTTATTCTTAACCTTAAATTGCCCAATTTATTTAAAAGAACACACATGGATATACAGTTTTTTTAAAAAACAAATTGATAGGATATTTTTAGAAAAGTCTTTTTAAAGTTGTGGATGGGTAAGAAACCCAATTTTTATCCGAAATACTAATCTTTAATTATTAAAATAAAATTAATTTTTAAAAAAAGTTTATTTGTTTACCCTGCCTTAACCTTTCACGTGTAACATTTAAATTATAAATCGTTTTGGTCGTAGTATCTTCATGTTTTAATCATGATAGCAGGAAAGGGGAAGATCCTTATGCAAAGGAAAATTAGCCTTATAAAGTCGCATAATTCCGCCAAATTAACTGTGCAAGGTTATGTACTCATATTTTTTTGTCTTATTTTAGTTTTCAGTCCATTTAATAGTTTGAAGAAATCGGTTCATGCTGATGTAAGTGACTTGTATGATTGGGGATTCAATAATGATGGAACAGTGACCATTTTTGGATATCGTGGTAATGAAACGGACATCAAAATTCCTGATAAAATAAATGGTTTAGACGTATCAATTCTTGGATCCAATTTATTTTATGGAAAGAAATTCCGAACTGCCAAGCTCCCAAAAAACTTAAAGGTTATCGAAAATTGGGCGTTTTACGGAACTGGTTTAACCAAAATCGACATACCTGATAAGGTAGAAACTATTGGGTCTAGTGCTTTTAAAGATAATCATTTTAAAAGTGTTAGACTTCCTAATAGCGTTAAAACAGTTGGTGCAAGTGCATTTTCTAATTCAGAAATGAAATCTTTAACATTGTCCAATAATTTGACGGTCATTGGACAACATGCGTTTGCATATAACAATTTAACTGATGTTAACATCCCCAAAAGTGTTTCGAAAATGAACTTATATGCTTTTGGCAGTAATAAACTAGAGAAAGTAACTATTCATAATTCAAATACAAATATAGGTGTCAATGTCTTTGCAGAAAATCAAAGTAATTCATTTGATTTAACTATCGTTGGTTATAACCCTTCAACTGCAAAGGATTATGCCAATGCAATCGAAAATCAACATACCTTTAAAGCAATTAATCAAGCATTTGTGACATTTTTCCCACCTACTTTCTCGTTGAAACCTACATTCCCAAGCTATTTTGATAATTTATTTAATAATAATCAAGGAAGCAATAGTTCTTCCAGTAGTAAAACTCCTAGGAGAGACCCAGCCGGAACTGGAAATAAAACTCCTAAAAGAAGTCCATCCGGATCTACTGGTGACAAAGCGAATGCATCAGGAAGTAAAGGTTCTAGTTCTAGTAGAAGTCCTTCGGGAAATACAGGATCTAAAAGTGGCTCATTAAGTAGCAAAGGATCTAGCGGCGGCTCATCCGGGGGATTATCCACTAGCGGTAGCTCATCCGGAAGCAAAGGAACCTCAGGTGGTTCATCAGGGTTCTCGGGAACAAGTAGCGGTTCATCGGGTAGCCTTTGGTCTAACGGTTTTTCCCCAGATAACAAAGGAACAGGTAGCAGTTCATCTAGAAGCTCGGGAACCACGAGTAGTCCATCGGGCGGTTCAGGCTATAACAATCACCCGTCGGGAAATATTGGGCCAAGTGGA